>VGTI01000004.1 GCA_016874735.1 Deltaproteobacteria bacterium | reverse complement strand
ATGAGTTGGATGGTTCCTTGGTATTCGGCGATACGCATGTGTCAGAAATTCTGAGTCTAGGGCGTTGCAAGTTACCAATTAAAATCAGAACCCTCATGATGGTCGACAGCCTTGAAATGACCGCCGAGGACAGAGAAATTATCGTGAACAATTGTAAAAATTGTCGCGAGGATAAGATCGTTATTACTCACGGCACTGACACCATGGTCGAGACCGCTAGAAATTTGGGACTGCAGGGTCTCAATAAGACAGTGGTACTCACTGGTGCCATGGTACCGTTCACCTTCGGTAGTTCAGATGGATTGTTCAATATGGGTAGCGCGGTGGCCTTTGTGCAGACTCTTCCGGTAGGAGTCTACCTAGCCATGAATGGACGCATATTCTCGTGGGATAACGTCCGTAAAAACAGACGGTTGGGCGAGTTTGAAGAGCTTGCCCCCAATCCGGCCTAGCGATCGAGCTTAAAAGTAAACTCACAGGGCTAGAGCCAGTCGATTAAGTCCCCATGAAACTAGAGACAGGACCAACCACCCAAACATCGCGGCTGCAAATCCCTTGATTTCAAACCCCGGTGTCATGGCACTCGCAATGAGAAGGCATAGTGCATTTACGACCAGTAGAAAGGCTCCGAGCGTAACAAGTGTGATTGGAAAAGTAAGGAACACTAAAAGCGGCCGGACTAGCGCATTAACCAATCCGAAAATCGCAGCGGCCGTTAAGGCTGAAAGGAAGCCACTGACCTGAAATCCAGGGACTACGTATGCAGTAATCATAAAGGCCAGGGCCGTCAGGGTCCAAAGTGCAAAAAAGTGTAACATACCGATCTGTTGCCTCCCTTTGAGACGGGATCACCGCATTCTTGAGTTCCAGGCGGGGTATAAATCGTGCTCCATTCCCAGGCACTCCATCACCCTCCCTACCATAAAATCGACCAATTCACCTATGTTTTCAGGTCGTTGGTAGAATCCCGGCATGGCTGGCACGATATGGCAGCCCAGATTTGCCAGTTCGAGCATATTCCGCAGGTGGATTGCATTTAGGGGCGACTCTCTAGGACAAATGATCAATGGTCTTTTTTGTTTCATACAAACATCGGCTGAGCGTTCGACGAGATTGCCAGACACGCCGTGAGCAATCCGTCCGATGCAACCCATCGAAGCAGGCAGGATCACCATAGCCGTAGGGGCGGACGACCCGCTGGCGACTGGAGCAAATAAGTCGTCATTTCTTAGCAACCTGACCACAGGTCGATCCGCGGGCTCGAGCTCTCCGGCAGCTGCCTTAGCCAGCGAAAAACCGTCATTGTGTGCTGAAAGCTCATGACGCACAACTTTAGCACCAGTCTCAGAAAACAGAAGATAGACTCTGTCCACCCTTTGTCGCAAAACATCAACAAGTCGCTCTGCATAGATAGAGCCTGAGGCACCAGTCACGGCAATAAGAATTCGTTTTTCCATATTATTCCACTGATTATCGCACTACTGCATCCAGCACAGTGAACGCGAAGTAAATGACGCTGATATAAGCATTCATGTTGAAGAATGCCAGGTTTAGGTTGTTGGAATGACCCGTAAGCTTCGCATCGCGGATGAGAAAATGCTCGTAAGCTAGCAGAACAGCAATAGCTGCCACGCCAAGGTAGTAAATCTGCCCACGGTCTGAGAGTAACCCTGCGCCTGAAAGCAAAACAATCATTGATAAAAAGCAAATGCGGCTGATGTCTATCGATACCGCTGGGGTGTATCGGGACGGGATACTGTGTAGCCCCCTTGCTCGGTCAAAGCCCTGATCTTGTAGGGCATAGATTATGTCAAACCCTGCGGTCCACAGGCATACTGACGCACCAACGAGGAGCACCGCCCCATGCGCGGTGCCAATCATAGCAATTGAGACCGCTACTGGGGCGAGTCCCAAGCATATCCCGAGATACCAGTGTGTAAGCATACTCACTCGCTTCATGAGTGAGTAAAAACTCAGAATCACCAATAACGGTATCGCACAGTAGCCGGCCAGAGGGCTGAGGCTTGCGGCGCACCCGATAAAAATGGCAGCCGATACAAGTGACCAGCCTAGACCCGCACTGGCACTCAATTCACCGCTGGGAATCTTGCGATTCCTGGTTCTGGGATTCTCGTGATCGATGTGCCGATCAAGGTAACGATTCATTCCCATCGCAGTGCTGCGAGCCGTAACCATGCAAAATAAAAGAAGCATAATCTGCCTTGGAGTCGGCCATGGTAGGTTGCCCAAAAAAAACGCAGCAGCTGCAAAGGGCATGGCAAAAATACTGTGTATAATTTTTATGTCCGAGGCGAACAGTTTAAACGTAGACAGTATGCTTGATGAACGAACTTGTGTGATTGTAGTCAACGAAAGTCTCTTTTTAGATGCGACATTGTTGAAAGGTCCACTGTGGTCCGGAACGATGACGTGTCACAACAAAGTCGCCCTCAGTTGGAGACGCCAAGTGCCCCATGATGCGCATACCTGTGGAAAAAACGCCAGAAAAACGTGGTTTAGACCCGAGTAGCGACCCGATTTGGTATCGCGCAATAGTACTTTCCTCGTCAATCCAATTCAAAAGAACCAGCTCTAAACCACCGCTAGCATCGAGAAAAAGGGGCGCAGAGGTGTGGACATCGTTGAGTGCAAATTTAACCGACTTTTCGAGGGTGAATCCAGTGTCTGCAAGTCGAAAAACATTCACCCTCAAGTGGGCCTCTCCGACCATGGTGTCACCTTCGACTAAACCAATGTAGAGCCGTTGATCTCTAGCAGTTGCCGCGTATACCTCCAGGTCTCTGATTCCATTGCGTAATATTGATTCGGGCATAACGCTGCCAGACTCGCGGAGAGCTTGGGTGTGAATTTTGGGGGGCGAGTCGTCGTCGAGCCAAACGACTAAGGCAGTTGCCTCAGCGCCACTGGGTATGAGCGTGGGGTGGTTAGGCCAGCTCTGGCTGGAAATTGGGTGCACGGTATAGCGTCCGTTATTGAGCGCGACGAAAACAGCATTGGATCGATGATTCGAGGTTTTGAGTAAAAGCCAAAATCCATTGCGGCTGGATATCAGTTCTCCATCCAATATTTCTTGCGAGGAAAAGTTGTGTTCTAGCAGAACGCGTTTGGCTGTCAAACTTTGAAGAACGAGCTTTGAACCGCTGTCCCCATTGATGGCAGAGGCGATGATGAGTTGCCCCTGCCCACTATGAGCTCCAATCAGTTGCTCCCCTTGAGTCAATTGAAACGACTCAAAATCTTCCGGCTCAGGTTTATCAGTCTGAAAGGGTGCAAAGTAAGCAAATGGACTGCTGTTACGACGCAGTCCACTGACTAGAAGGCCTGATTTGCTACCTTTGACGGGAATTACGTGATCGATGCGTAGGTCCCCCTCTCTTAACGGCCATGAGAAGCAATCCGACTTTGAGACTTGTTGCAATTGGTACCAGTTCGACTTGGTTTTTGTGGTTTGTAAGGACTGGCACCCACAGATGTAAAGCGCTGAAAATAGATATATTAGTTTCACTAAATGGCGCCTCAACTAAATTTTTTTGCTAAAGTTTCCAATCGGCATGCCGAATCACCTGTATGTGAAGTTTAACCTTCACTAGGTGAGGCGTAAAATGAAACCATTAATTGCTAAATCGTTTTTGTTGGTTGGCTTGGTCGCCGGCAGTACGATTTCATGCAGAGCAATGGTATCTACTGGAGGGGTCGACCCAACCTTTTTGCCATTTCTGCGCAATTCACCAAATGAATGTTACTACCTGGATGACTTTATGCCTGTTCCTGACGGGTTAGTGACGGGTAAGGCGGGAAATTTAGACCTTCGCTACTATAGCTACAAGACGGCTAACTACAAAGAATGGACCACGAAAGCTATCATGCTTTCGTTTTACTCAAGAAATGGGCGCTGCTGGTCGCTATTTGAAGAGTACTATATCGCTGAATGATGTTGTCTAGCCCAAGGCCGAGTTTAAAGCCGAAAAGTACGGTACAATATACTCACGTCTATCTATTCCCAACTAAAGGTAACGTGGGAGCTTTCCCTTTATGCCCATTGCCCTTGATGGATCGCTCACTAGACTATTCGTCAAAGCAGTAATTGTTGCGTCTTCATTTTTGACCGGCTGTGTAACGCCGGAGCGTGTGAGCTACGTGGCTCAAGGCAACCAGTACGCACGTGAAGGTCTTCTCCGGGAGGCAGCTGACGCCTACAAAAGGGCACTGGGTCAAAATCCCGAGAATCTGACAGCTCACCGTAATTTGGGCATGGTTTCAGTCAAGATGGGAGATTACAAGGGAGCCGTTCGCCACCTTGAAAAAGCTATGACCAAGTTTGAGAAGGACTTTGACGCAAATTACTACCTCGGTGAAGGTTACCGTGCACAGGATAAGTATGCTGAAGCTATTTTTCGGTACAAGAAGGCGTTGAAAATACGCGAGGGAGACATCCGAGCACTCAAGCCTCTGGCATGGAGCTATTTCAAAATTCGATACTACAGCGAGGCTCTCACTATCGCTAGAGAGTTACAGAAAATTGCCCCGGATGATGATCAAAGCGGTATTATCGCAGCGCGAACCTTGTTGAAATTGAAACGACCAAAAGAGGCATTGGTGACGGTTTCTACCGCAAAAAAGCAAATCGCCGCTGCCTCGAGACCCTACTACAACAGTGTTGAAGGCGACGTACTATACGAGCTCAATGACTACGAGGGTGCAGCGCGAGCCTATCGCGAGGCACTCAAGGAGCAGCCATTACTCGCAGGAGCTTTGCTAGGTCTCGGACGATACTCTCTCGATCACGGCAAGAATCAGCAAGCGATCACGTATCTTGAGAGGGCCGTGCGTTTGCGACCAAGACTTACTGAGGGGCATTATTTATTAGGAAAGACCTACGAAAATATAGACCGCGAAAAGTCCCTCAAGTACTACAAATATTTTCGCCGCCAGGCTGCAGCTGATCCGGAATTCATAGCTCGATTGAATGAAGTCAAGCAGCGCGTATCAACGCTTCAAGGTAAGGCAAAAACAATGCCGCGCTAAATTAGTTTCATCTCGGCTTTTTGGTAACTCAGGAGACTGCGTTTAGCTTCGAAAAGATTTTTATACGATTCGTAACGGATTCGGAGTCGTTCGGATTCACCTTTAGCGTTGACTAGCTTGTCTAAGAATTCGATATATTCGGGGTCAGTTTCAGTAAGTCTTTTGAGTTTGACCTCACTGATCTCCCCGTTGTCGAGTCTGATGGCAATCCTAGCGCGGACTGTGGGCTTTAGCAGCTCAAGACGCTCAGCCTCACGCTTAGCATGTGCGAATTCCAGCCCGATCTTGTTCGCAAGATGGACGATTTCTTCAAGACCAAGCTTATCCCCTGAAGTGGTTCCGTCAGACCGCAGATTTTTGTCTTCACGTTGTCCTACCATGGTGCTCCAATACCGTATCCACCGCAGGATCGTGTAACCATCCAATCCTTCTTATTATTTGCTCTAAGGAATGTCTAAGTTTTTTTCCTAAAGTACCTAATCGGATCTGCCGATACACGAAATGACGGTTTGGGTGTAGCTGTTGACTGGCCGGCCAATTAAGGGGAGAATATAAACTAAATAGTGTTTTGTTAAGGCTTCGCGCCTTAAGGCGTGAGGGAGGGGGCATGGGCGAGCGGCAATTGGAGCTAACGATAAACGCGCAAGAGTTCTTCCGCGAAAGAGTTTCCGCGGTAGTCGCAAAACAACGCGTCGATCTTAGCGATCATATCGAATTCTACGTAGTCAACTTACTTTGCGAGTTCATTGCTCCAAACAAGCTCTCAACTAGCACTGGAGAATTGGATGCATTCGATACCCCATTGGCCATTATGGTGAAAGAAGCCCTAGAAGCACCTCCTGCCCACCGGGCTCGCATATATAAGTACCTTGGGGACAGCAGTCTCTATATGGCAGGGTTTTTTCAGGATTATTTCAATCGTAAGGCCTTTGATTTAAATTACTATATCTCCCTCGGGTCATCTGCTTACACAAACGTTGCTAGTCTCATGCGGGAGCGCCATGGCGAGGAACATTTCTCTTGTATCTACGAAGACTTGGCCGATAAATTCGGTGATTTAGTCGAGGTGGTGGCAGAAGTGTCTGAGACGCCAGGGTCCGCTAAGCCAATAGATATATTGGCGGTTTACGACAGATGGACGCGAAAGAATTCAGATCGTCTGTTGAGAATGCTGCGAGATGTGGGGATCACCCCCATACAAACTCCTTTCCGAGAACGTCAATGAATGGTGACGCGGCGATCGGAAGGATTGTCGATCAGATAGAGATCGAACTCAGTAAATACTACGGATTCTTACCTTTGGCTCGGGCCTCTCACCACGTGATTTCAGACGGCTGGGTCGAGGCTGCAATAAAGGGTGAGCTGCTTCGTCTGGATCATCCTGCCGCTAGGGGGAGCGTTTATGTGGCTTCAGACCTCGGCAGCGATGAAATTTACATTGGAATCCACCTGAGCGATTCCATTTGTCATCCCTTGCGCATGCAGGATCCCCTGGCAAATTTGACGGATACTAACCTCGACGAATTCTGCGTAATCGTAGAGGAGGTAAGTCATTTTCATCTGATCGCGAATCGCACCATGGTAGGTCGCTCTGTTTCAAGGCTTGAGCTCGAGTTCCAGGCCGAGATTGATAAAGTTATCGTTGCAGCAACTTTCCTTCTAAATCAGGTTGGTGATAGTCATTTACGTCCCCTGGTGAATAAACTGTTTGACCAAAGTCGAATCATCGCTGAGGGTCAGGAACACTATTGGGAGGCGTCGAAGTTTGCAGCTCGATTTTGGTATCAGCACCTCAGACGCACGGAGCTATTAACGGACAGTCTACAAACTCTACTGAGGCGCCATTACGACGCCCCGATCGCGGATAGGTTTTTAGATATCGCCTAGGTTTAGTTTACATCAGCATGGGAAAGCATTTGCCTAACCTCCCACGCCTGATTCGTATAGCCGCTTTGATCCAATTCGGCGGCAAAAGCCTTAATAGCATCCTGATACTGCTGCCCCAGACCTAAGACGGCGCGTAAATCACCGAAGGCATAATTCATCGCACCCTGGTTTATATAAAGACGTGCCCTTTTCAATCGAGACTCCCAATCGGAGGGCTCCAAGGTGATGGCCTGGCTGTAGCGGTATATTTTATCACCCTCAGTAGATGCTGTTTCCGCTGCAGAAACAAGGCGACGATGGATGAGAGTTACGCTGGTTGCCATCTGAGCGCCAATCGCGAATAGGGCTAAAATTGTCAGCACTAGTAGAGAACCCGTCACCCGATTTAATTTGTGTAGCGAATTTGGCCTCAGGTTGATCATCGCTGCGGTCAGTAGACATCCAGTAATCAGACCACCTAAATGTGCGGAATTATCTATGAACGGGATAAGTAGCCCTAGGCCGAGGTTTATGACGAGGGTCATAGCGTAGGCCCGATTTTTGGGTCGGCGTCCAGTTAGTTGTTTGATGCGCGAGCCAACGGTTCTCTCTAGCAGGAATCCTGCACCAAGAAGGCCAAACAGGGCGCTAGAGGCGCCTGCACTCATATTGACACTGAAAGCCGCGCTGGCAATATTGCCCCCGAGACCAGCCAGGAGATAAACCAGCATGAACCACTGAGCACCTAGCAAACGCTCGATCTGATAACCGACGATATATAAAAAGTAACTATTGAAACCGAAATGTACTATTCCGACATGAAGGAACATGGGGGTTAGCAGTCGCCAGTACTGGCCCTCGGCCAGGAGGACCGGATCTTTAGCCCCTAACCGTAGCAAAGTGTCCATATCAGGGAAAAATATGCTGCCACTTAGCCAACAGATCAGTCCGAAAAAGGCGAAATTGACCAGTAAAAGTCGCCCAGACCAAGTTCCAAATAGATATCTGAGACCTGAAGGCTGTGCCACTGCAGGCAGTACCGGACTTTCTTCAATAGAATCCTGATCTACCACGTCGTCTCTCGTGCTCAAAAAACTTACATGACGATATAATCTGTAAGTGGGCTATGCATTTCTAAATATTTAGTCGCCTTGAGGTCGCGTGGACCTGCGCGGTTAGATAGGAGCCACACAGGTACAGGTCCCTGCGGATTGGCGACAAAGATCACCATCTGCGCAACCTCAGCGGCAGTACCTTTGGTGCTCAGAATCTCGGCCGAAAGCCGAAGCTTTTGGCCAATTTTCACGGCTACATGGACATGATTACTGTGGAGCGTTAACGTATCGAATTTACCGCTGGGAGCCACTGCAGCAAATTGAATCCGAAATTCACCGTTATCTACGTGATCAATTGCAGAGACTAGATAATCGCCACCAACCCGAGTGGCTATGTTAGGTGCTTCGGCGGGGGTTGCGTGACCCGGTAAAGTGGAGGCTACTAAGCTAAGTAGGGCTGAAGTAGCCAGTCTTTGCCAACAATTCATTGTCACCCCTATCTCGGGCCCAGACTGCGGCCCTTAAGAACCCAAGTTGTGGAGCCGTTTGATTGGCAGAGACCTATCTGTAGCTCCAAAGATAAATGTACCAGCAACTAGCACTCTTGCTCCAGCAGCGACCACCTCAGCCCCAGTTTTTTCGTTAATACCGCCGTCAACTTCGATTAGTACCGACTGATCAAGTCCAGCAGCCTCAAGGCTTTTACTCAGCTGTTGGATGCGTCCCGCTGTTTGGGGGATGTATTGCTGGCCACCATATCCGGGATTCACCGACATAAACATGATACTATCAACGTCATAAATCAGCGGTAGGACGGTCTCCACAGGTGTTCCTGGATTCAGAGCTACCCCAACTTTTGCTCCAGCTCCTCGTATGGCTTGAGTGAGTCTGTGAGCGTGGATCGCAGCCTCAACATGGAACGTAAGGCGGTCAGCGCCTGCCTTGACATAGTCCAGAGCCACGATATCTGGATTGCTCACCATAATGTGAACGTCCAGAGGCAGCGTCGAGATCTTTTTCAACGCAGCTATGAACTGTAAACCGTAGGTAAGGTTCGGGACAAAATGGCCGTCCATCACGTCCACATGGTGCCAATCTGCACCAGCCTTTTCCACACTATGCACTTCGTCCCTGAAACTCATGGGGTCAGCAGCTAATAGAGACGGTGCAACAAGGACGCTAGTCATGGCGTCACCGGTCGCTTCAGTTTCTTTTTGGCAAGACCCGCCTTGAGTCTACTCATCCGATCGATAAAGACAATGCCGTCAATATGGTCGATTTCATGTTGGAGACATACCGACAATAGCCCAGTCGCGTGTACTTCAAAGCTCTTGCCATTCTCATCTTGAGCTGTCACCCAAATATCAGCGGCGCGGTCGATAAACTCGTAAACTTCAGGGAAACTAAGGCACCCCTCTTGGTAGCGAAATTTACCAGACTTTTTGGTGATTTTTGGGTTTACGAAAGTAAACTTTTTGTCGTGCCACCATTCCTTTGGCTCGCAGTGATCGTCACTGTCGTCAGCATCATCATTAGGCACCCAGGGTATTTCGATCGTTATGACTCGACGCAAATCGCCAACCTGATTAGCTGCTAGTCCGATACCGTTGGCGGCCTTCATCGTGTCGTGCATGTCTTTGACGAAAGACCTTAAATGATCATCAAACTTAGATACTTCGCTGGCTCGTGTCTCGAGGACTTTAGCTGGCCAAACGACGACCTCTAAAACTGCCACTGTCGAGTTCCCCTACGCAAAAAAAGATGCAAAATATGTTAGGCCCACTCATTGAGCGCCGTGCCACAAAGCCATGAGCGGCGGCGATGCTAGCATGGACGAAAGTAGCTGTCATCATAACCCTAATACTGTCTGATTCGGTCTATTGCTTTGCCGAATTTCAGTAGCTGGAATAGTGCTGTTTTTGTGTAAGGCTTTTATGCCATAATCCAGGGTCAAACATTTGTGGAGATTTGTCATGGCCGAGAATACTGTTGCCATAAATGACGCTAGTTTCGAAGCAACGGTTCTGAAATCTAGTGTACCGGTTTTAGTTGATTTTTGGGCTCCTTGGTGTGGCCCGTGCGTGGCCATTGGGCCTGTCTTGGAATCCCTTGCCCAGGAGTACAAAGGTAAGGTCACCGTTGCGAAGATGAACGTAGACGAAAATGCCAACGTTCCGGCTTCATTGGGCGTTAGGTCTATACCGTTCCTAGCACTGTTCAAGGACGGGAAACTAGTCGATAGCGTTGTTGGAGCAGTACCCAAGACCAAGTTGATTGATCTAATCAAGAAAGCATTGTGAGATGGCACGGTCCAGCGCCCCAACAAGCGCTAAAGGCCGTCTCGAACGCCAACTATTTGAGCAGAATTTAAGCTTCGCTGGGGTTGATGAGGTTGGGCGTGGCTGTTTGGCAGGCCCGGTTTATGCCGGGTGTGCGGTCCTAGATTGGGCGCGCTTGATCAAGCTTCCCGCCTCGGACTTAGCATTGATTCGAGACTCTAAGCAGCTAAGTCCCAAACAACGGGCGTCCATCACGCCCGTCATCCAAGCTGTCTGCAAAAAGTTCTCTGTGGCGAGCGCATCCGTGGTCGAAATCGACCGATTGGGGATCTTACCTGCATGTTTTTTGGCTATGCGACGTGCGATAGCCCAATGTGGAGAGGTAGACTTGGTCCTGGTCGATGGGAAATTGCCGATTCCTGGATACGAAGGCGAACAAATGGCTATTGTCAAAGGCGATGCTACAACCTTCTCTATTGCAGCGGCATCGATTTTAGCCAAAACAGCCCGAGATCATTTCATGCAAGAGATGGCGGACATCTATCCTGGATACGGTTTTGCAGCTCATGTCGGTTACGGTACTAAGGCTCATATTGGTAGTATTGGGGCTCTAGGAATCTGCGAGCTTCACAGGACTAGCTTTGCTCCCATACGTCAATACAGAGAAAACAAGTCGCTATGCACAGGCGGCTCTGGCTGAGACCCTAGTTGCAGCTGCATTGTATCGTCAGGGGTGGGAGATCCCTTGGCGTAATCTTCGACGGCGGGGATTTGAGCTAGATATAGTTGCTACAAAAGGTCGGACTTTCGTAGTCGTGGAAGTAAAGTTTCGAGCTCGTAGGCCTACGACCATGAGCGACACGCTGAACTTACTCTCAACCAGAAAGCTTCGCGCTTTGCAGCGAGGGGCCAGATACGCTTATGCCAAGCTACGTGGCCAATACGACACGATCCGGATCGACCTGGCAGTGGTCTATCCGGATCAGTCACATAAGCTAAGAATTGACTACTATGTCAACGTCTTTGCCTAATTACTCGGCAGATTGCTCTGATTCGGGAGCAGGGGCGAGTTCGACTTTGGTCAAATCCTCGGCCACTTGATCGGCTCCTGGTACCGAAACTAGCTCTTTGCGACCGTGAAACCGACTACGAATACGAGCAGCCTTACCGGCCAGGTCACGTAGGTAGTACAGACGGGCCCGACGAACCACCCCGGAAGCAACAACCTCGATCGCATCCACATAGGGTGAATAAAGCGGAAAGCAGCGCTCAACACCAACGCCATTGGCACCAATCTTACGCACCGTGAAACTGCCATCGGCCGTGCCTTTGCGCAGGCGGATAACAATTCCCTCAAATTGCTGCAGGCGGAACTTGGTTTTGTCAGCACCCTCTTGGATCTTGTACGCGATGCGGACCGTATCACCGGTACGGAAAGTGGGGTGCTTTTTGCGCTCGCTGAAAACGCGCTGTTCAAATTGGCTAATCAGTTTGTTCTTCATCACTAAAACCTACAGCTTACGACTATGTTATGCCTATTTCAGGCAGACTGGAGCAGAGTAAGTACCGCGTCTTGCGCCCTGTGGTCAAGCCGCTTTCCGGTGTGCTCGTTCAAGCCCGGCGTCTTCGGGCTGGTGAAAGGCCACCACCACTATCTAAGGCAGCTAAAAGTTCAGACTCAGCATCCGCGAATACTAGTCCCAAGTCCTCGCGATCCTCAGTCCGAATAAAGTCCCGTATCTTTGGCAAAAGGTTCTGTTCTTCTTGGTCAAAGTGAGCAGTAAGCGCTCTGCCCAATGAACTCATCTTGTCTTCAAATGCACTCGCGTCAAAAGCGGCCATTGACGCGACATTAATCATTGATTTCATTGCTTTATCAATGGTTTTTGCGTTGCTTTCTGAGGTTGATATTAAACCGTCGGCAGCGGCGAACGAACCGGATAGCTCTGGATATAAAAAATCCCGCTGTAAAGTGAGGTAGACCTGAGTAGACCTAACAAGGGACTCCAGTTGCGACTTCCGCTCCTTAGGGACCTTAGCCTCTGCAACGCGCCTATAAATGCCACGAATTGAATCATGCTGGGTCTTTAGGTAGTGTAGGATATCCATCTGTCAGACTCTCCCTGTACCAAGTGTGCTCGGATGTCGGGGGGACCCCCTCGCTACGACGACTGCAACAATGTCTGAGTGCTCGCTCAGCGCCTACCCTTTAGTAGAAATACCGTGCCTAGGCAACCCCAGAATTTTACAGATTCGTGCGCAAATCAGGGTTCAACGTTCTTTTCTGGTCGCTAATTGTTGTTGGAAAGTGCTTAAAAATAGCTACCAACGTTCGGTGTTCCACGCTAGGTTAATGAAGACTATGAGTATGATGTTTAAAATTAAAGTTAACTGTTGGACATAGCTAATGAAGCTTGATGTTGTTTCAAGGTTGCGTGAGGCAATCATGGCAGGCGAGCCAGTATCGTTGGATGAAGCCGCCTCGCTGTTTGTGGATGCCGATGATCGCACGTTGTGCGAGTTGGCTACGTTAGCTCGCGATAGGCTTCACCCGGCAAACGAGGCCACTTATGTGGTCATGGCTATCGTCAACTATACAAACGTCTGTGTTGCAAAATGTGATTACTGCGCATTTTACAAACTACCCCACCAAGAGGGTGGGTACTTACTCAACTACGACCAGGTTTGCGCCAAGATCGATGAGTTGGTTAGTCACGGGGGTACTTTAGTTGGATTCAACGGCGGCTTTCATCCGAAGCTTAAGCTGAATGATTATGCCGAACTATTTGGGCGCATTCATGCACGATATGGTGAGCGATTAAGCTTTTACGAAATGACGATAGCTGAATTTATGTTTAGCTGCAAGTTGTCAAAAATTAGTTACGATGACGGCGCTGCGCTACTTAAATCGGTGGGCACCAAGTGGGTTACTGGTGGTGGTGCTGAGATTCTTGATGATCGGTTTCGCCGTAGGCACAGTCCTGGGAAATATTCTGTAGCAGATTATTACCGTGCCCAGAGAGCGATCCTAGAGGCAGGTCTTGGGTCCACGGCCACCATGGTTATTGGATTCGACGAGACACTCGAAGAGCGCCTGAGTCATTTGCAACAACTGCGGGACTTTCAGGAGTCCACGGATCGTCGGCTTACAAGTTTTCTGTGCTGGAGTTATAAACCCTGGAACACAGAGCTTGGCGGCCAGGAAATCAGCAATCAGGAATATCTGCGCTGGCTGGCAGTATCGAGGATCTATTTGCACAATATTCGGCACATTCGAACATCTGTACTGACCAAAAATGAAGCAGCTCTTGAAGGTTTGAAATACGGCGCAAATGACTTTGATATCCCAACAGAGGACGAAGTCACGCAGAAAGCCGGAGCAACTATCAGCTTAGAATTCGAGAGAATCTTAGCGGCCGCAAGGCGCGCAGGGTACGAGCCCCAATTGCGACGTCCGTTTGAGCCAGGTGGACGATAACTACCCGTAACCCAAAAATAGCCTCGCCACATTGACAGCTAAACTCAGTTGTCGATACGATTTTATCTGCTTCATTATTTCATTTTAGGTGCGAGCTAACTGCATCTTAACCGGCGAAGGCGACCGACCGGTGGGAGAGTGTGAGTCGTGGCGCATGCACTCCTGACCCTCATCCTTTGGCTTGTAACTCCGAGCATCGCTTGGAGCCTTACTTTCGAGGGCTACCACAGCCAGGGGGAAATTCGTTCTTTCTTGGTCAGATTGACGGCTGAAAATCCTCAGCTAATTCGGTTTCAAACACTCGGTTACTCAGATGCCGGCAGACCGATCGATCTTGTAACATTGACATCAGGTGACAGAGAAACGCTACCTGCAATCTACATCAATGGCACTCACCACGGAGACGAAAAATCAAGCACGGAAGCTACTCTCGGTTTGTTGGACTATTTAGTTCAGCACAAGGATGAGTCTCTCGTGAGAGATCTCTTGAGCTCCTATACTATCTACATCCAGCCGTTAGTGAATCCGGATGGACACGCCAGTAATACCAGATTTGACGCTAATGGTGTTGACCCAAATCGGGACTATGCTATCCCCGGTCACACTGAGGAAGACGCCTTTAAGACCCCAATTGTTCGCATCGTCCGTACCTTGATGGATCGGGTCAAATTTAGGGCTGCGTTAGCTTTGCACTCCGGGATGGAAGGGGTGCTTTGGGCATGGGGGCATTCTGCCACTCGCCCCCCAGATGCCGATCAGTTTTTCACAATTGCTAGGCTCATGGCGAAGACTATGGGCATTGAGCAGTTCAGACAATCTTTTGACGATTATCCTTCGCAGGGCGAATTTATCGACTATGCGTATATGGCTCATGGCACTCTTGCCTTGACCTTAGAGGTGTCGCACGCGCCGACTCCTCCGCCCAAGGATCTTGAGGGGGTGGTGAGGCGTGCAACTCTTGGCATGATGACATTCTTGCTTGCTGTTTCCGACTTGGATCGGGGGGGGCTGACTATCACTCGTAACTCTACGACTGCACGAGATATAATTCCCTGGGCAAGGATTCAGATGCGGGGATTCGGCAGGACACACTAGGCGTTGCCTTCTAATCAAAGGTGAGGAGAACTAAGCCATGAATGATCTGCTCAAGTGGTCAACGAAAGTCGCAGCCAGCGCGGTTTTTTGGGTATTCGTGTTGTCGATTCGGCAGGACGGACGGCCGATTTTTTACCATGCTAACAACGTTTTGGTTCAAAATACGATCGTTAGAACTATTGATGAAGGTCTAACGGATGTTTGGGACCGCCTGCGCCGGGCAGCCAGAGTCGCCTTTGCGCAGCGTGCGCCTGGAGATGGAAAGGGAATTTAAGGACGACAGAAGCTCATGAGATAGACAGTTTTTCCACCGTGATTAAACGGTCTCTGCTCTAAGGTGAAGCCTTTCAACGACGCGCTAAATCGATCTGCGATAGCGAGTGTGGGTGCTAGGATGAAACCTGCGATGCGGCCCCGCAGGGAAGCCACAAACGACGCAAGGCGAACATAAAGCTTTGGCGTTTCGGAGCGATGACCCAACCTTCCACCGTAAGGAGGGTTAAGGAGTATCAGCGTTGAGCCTTTAGCTCGCGTTGAGCGTTCGAGGTCCATTTCGAACATGTCACCTGTCATCGAAGTCACATCGATATTGGTTAGGCCCAGGGCATTCAGAGTGCTGTTAAAACCTTGGAAATTGGTTTTCAGTTGCCGCACAGCTTGAGTGTCAATGTCTACAGCCAGAATTGCTGGAACATGGTAAGGGGCAGCTTTCGCAATGGACTTCTGGCGTGCAAACCTCAAACTTGCCGTTGGTGCGCATACTAAAGTTTCCGCGGCAAGCGGTCCGAAGAATACCCACGGCGGAATACTGCCAAAGTTCAATGCAGCCTCGAAAGCCAACGTACCTGATCCAGCAAAAGGCACTAGAATCTTGTCATAAGTTTCAATTTTGTAGCTTCTTGCCAAAGTCAGTGCCGTGCGAAGCGCTGCGGCGGCGATATCCTCTTTAATTGGTGCCGATCCGCGTAAGACCTTTTTATAATTGCGCATATATAAAGGGCGGCCACTTAGGCTTAGGCCAAGAGTCAGGCGATCATTCTGAAGCCGGACATCAAGGAGCAGCGCCTCTTCATGGCGCTCTACGGGTGTGATGCCGTTTGTTTTCAGGATTTTCTCAACGATTTCGGTGATCTTGCCCTCGTGAAACAGGTGGCTGCCTCTAGCCTGAACACGCAGGCTAATTTTGGCCCCCTGCTGGAAAATGAGGGGCCATTTGATGCGCTCCAAGCTGTGTTTCAGCTCTGCAACGGATCCTCCGCGTCCGCTGCCAATAATCCATAGCACTTCTCGAACTGTCGTGACATGGGCCGCCAGGGACATGAGGTCACGTAGACCTATCTGACTTAACTCTAAGCCTGATTCGGTCACCTCAAGAACTGGTTTAAATTGCGCTTGGAGTAAGTTCGCAGCAAGTGTGGCGGCGACTTCGTCAGCGGCGATATCGATAAATCCTTTGGCTACTCGTAAAACAGCCGTCTGCGGGGCGCCGATAATCTGTTTTTTCACGATTTTTGCTAACTGGTCCGGATCGACAGTCTGCAGCTGCTTGGTGTCAGAGTACTTCGACATTTAAACCCTCGGATGCCACCGACGCAGGAAGAATTCTCCCCCCTTGCTGCTGCAGTGCAAGTTCAACTTGGTCCCGTCGAGCTCTGGGCGCCAGCACTGCCATGACACCTCCACCACCGGCTCCGCAGACGCGGGTAAGGCGTGCACCTGCCTGGAGGGCGGCCTGATCTAACCTCTTGGTTTCAATTGTTTCAATGTTTGGCCACAGTTTGACGCGTAGACTCCATTCCTCTTGGGAGAGGGCGACCAATTCTTCGTAGTGTTGGCTGCGGGCGGCCTCAGCACAAGCTCTTGCACATCTGCCAATAGCATTAAAAGTACTCAGTAGTGACTTGTCACCATCAAAAAGTCGCTTAAATAATTCCCAGTTGTTAATCGCTGAGGCCCGAGATTTGCCGCTGTAACAGAGAATCAGTTCGTCTGCTAGCTCAGGCAAATAACTAGGTGACAAAGTTTCGACGACAGTTCGGCCGTAGGGGTAGCTGATCAAATTAATGCGCCCCCTCAGACCTCCCCAATAATCCTGAATACCGGTTGGTGTATGGATGAGGCGGGCCTCAACGTCACCGACGAGTTGCACCAGTTCTTGGTCCGTTGGGGTTCTCCAACCCTCAAGTATCTGGCGTGCCCGCCAAAGAGCCCCTGCCACCGCGATTCCGAGGCAAGAAGATCCACCCAAACCGGCTCCCGCCGGAGATCCGGCAGAGGTTTTGACATGAATGGCAGGAAGGTCTTGTCGCCAAATCGCGGCGATTAGGAGCGCCAGTAATGGGAGATCATCGTTTTTGACGATTTCACCGAAAGTGCCGTAGACCTTAGTCCCCTGATCAAGGCTTTCGAGGGTAAAAGAATCGCCCTCTACGCTGAACACCTCAGCAGTGGCCATTAGGGTCACTCCCACATTGACCGTCGCCTTGTCCTCCAGAATATGCGGTATAGGCCAGATATCCAGAGTACCGCCGGCTAAATCGATCCGTGTAGGTGCCTGTGCTCGCACTCTCACCATGATGGGGTACTCCTTTTGCGTCCCTCTGCAAGCGTATCTGGTATGATAGATAACTGTATGCAGCCGTTATTAAACCGCTTTCCTTCACTTAGAGCAATCACCCATGAGTACCCCATCGATGTTTGCCGATCGACCATTGCGACTGTTCTATTGGAACGCGGACCCTCGCGTTCTTGACGCTGACCTAATGCAACTGGAAAAACTCTTGAAACGCCTGGGTGACGTCAAGTTGACCAGTATCAAGAGTCTAGACCTAATCCCCCAAGATGGATGCGATTTATTAATTATCGCAGCCCATAGCATACCAAAAAAAGAGTTTCCTAAGTGGCTAATGGGGCTGAGATCTCGTATTCACGGTAATGGAAAGATTTGGGTACCGGCATTGATCCTAGCTGACGTGGGTTTTGACATCTTGGCAGATATCCTTACGGAAGTCACGGCCGAAAACTGGTATTTCGACATCTTAATGCCGTTACATGTAGAGTCGTTACCTATTAGGGTAGCCAATCTATTGCGGATACACGATCATCTGCACGAATTAGACCGCTACGAACTTGCGATAGTTGAAGTCAGCACAAGGGTCAAAGAGCTTGAATCAGAGCTAATGAAATTAAGAAATTCGAGTCAAAGTCCATGAGCTTCGCTGATCCTAAAACATTGTCACCCTCAGAATTGGTGGCGCAATACGTGCTCACGCTAAGGGGCAACGCGCTGTTTCTTCCCTATCAGGACTACGCAGTGATCGAAGATTGGTTAGCTCATGCGCAATGCGCTGATGAGTTATTGTTAGCGCTTTCGGATATCCTGCCGGGCTTCTTTAACCAGAATCGCAAGCCGTCACTAGTAGGGGTTCAGTCTTTAGTCCTAAATCGATTGGCATCTCATAAAATGAGAGGCGTTTGAGGGAGCGACTGTTTGGGCCTTAACGATCAGTTAAAGAAAATTGCGGATGGCTTGCACATTGACTCCGTGGAGCAGCACATATTCCTTTGTGTCGGAGAGGATTGCTGCAGCTCGCACCAGGGTGCTGAGAGTTGGGAATACTTGAAACGTCGCTTGAAGGAGCTCCATCTTACGCCGGGCCCAGTCTTCAGAACTAAAGTGGGATGCCTGCGTATATGTCGCTCAGGTCCCATTGGTTTGGTTTACCCGGGCGGGATCTGGTACCACTCATTGAATCCGGTTAATCTTGAGCGTGTGCTGCAGGAGCACCTCATTGGTGGCCAGCCAGTCGATGAGCTGCGGTTTTGTGAGCGGCCTATCGGCTGACTCCCTCAAATATCGTCTATGGTTTCGTCAGCAGTCCATAATATTGCGTCCTGAAGCTCATCCTTAGTGGAGCCTGGGATCCCATAGCTTTCGGTTGCCCAATTGACGATATCGTCGTTTTTGCAACGCTCGCTGCAAAAAGGACGCGATTGATTGGTACTTGTGTAGGTGGTCAAGCAGCCACACCTTGGGCATTTCACCGTTTTAAGGCTCTTCATTAAGCTTGCGTGCATTAGTTATTACTCCAGAGAGCGAAGTCGTTCAGGCCAAAAGCTCCGAGGCAGGTCCATCGCACGACCGGTGACCATGAGTTCAGCAAGGCATTTGCCAGCATGGAAGCCCCAAGACAGCCCGTGACCCATATAGCCACAAGCCACGAGAACTCGCCCGTTACCAAACATAGGCCCAATAATTGGTAACTCGTCACAAGGGCGAATGTCCAGACCAGCCGTAGTTTTCATGATCCTTGGTGACTTTAAAAAGGCAAAATTTCTTGTTAGCTGCTCCATCAGATGGTCGCTTATTTGGGGATCGACGGACGCTACTTCTGCCTCCATTCCACCGTTTGGCCGGAGGTAACTTGCACCCCCGATCCGCGCGCTTTGGGGGGTGTTGAATCCGCCCCAGACGTTTCCATGGTTCCAACTAAAGATCAGGTTGTGGAATGCGGGTGGCACAGCGTGATCGAAGTCTATTTGACACCACTGCTGGGCCGTTGTGACGATTGCCTCTGATAACTCAGGCAGTAATCTTGAGATGTCTAGGTGGCAGGCTAGTACCACGATCTCGCAGGTAAACTGCCGTCCATCTGCGGTGAATAATGCGATCGGGCCACGGCCGTCAGCAGCGATCCTATCAATCTTGGGTAGCATAGCCGCATAGGGATGGGACTCAAGGGCTGCAAGGAGGTCGGGAACTTCGACAACAGCTCCCAACAATCCTTCATCTTGGACAGCACGCACTGTCGAGGAGCACTCTATTGGCGGAGTCCTCATCTGGACTGGACGCCCGATATTTTGAAGCTGCTGAGTCGCAATGATGGCTTCAGAAACCTCGTGATCACTGGTGATGAAGCGCTGGCGCTGGCCCTTAGCGTGAGGGATTTTATGTGCGTCACAATAGCTTATTACGCCTTCAAATGCAGATGAACTAAATTGCCAAATATCTCGGGCAACATCCGTGCCATGACGGTGAGAGGGGCGCGTAAAATTATCCAGAGGCGTACCAAATAAGAGTCCTGGCGTTGAACTGGTCGCAATTTGAGCCCGGTCCGTGGCGCTGGCTAGAGCGATAGACTGGACGCCAGCTTTACGAAGGTGATAAACAGTAGATAGACCAGTGATTCCAGAGCCTAAAATGATAATATCGTATCTGTCACCTAGCGGTGGCATCCTGGCTCCAACAATTCGAGTTTAGAAAGCCGGTGGGGTAACACCAATCTACCCAAATATAGGTGAGATGGGACTATGATCACACGCAAAATCCGAAAAATTAAAGCAGCGTTCCTAGTGATGTTGTCGCTGAACGCAATGTCGAGTCCTAAAGTTGCGGCTGCTGCAACGGTTCATGTGGTTGGGTGGCCTGCGCCCAATTTGAGTGGTGATACTCCGGCGATAGAGCTTGGTGACGATCCCGTCTATGGACGGCAAATGTGTCCACCACTGACAAGGTTGAATTTGGATGAACGTAAGTCCGAGGAGCTTTTGCTCAAGAGTGTGCGACATGAAACAGCAGGAGGACAGACTGTTTGGACCATGGACCTGCGCACGGGGCTTTACTGGTGGCGTGGAGAACCGGTTACATCTGAGGATTTGGCAAAGTTCCTGCGGGCAGAGCTCGGTCCTGTTGTATCAATCCGCTCTGGACAGATTTGGGACACGGGAGAATTCGAAGTCAACGCAACTGGTCCACAAACCGTAAAAATACAGTTCAAAAATAAGCCGGCTTTCGGTCCTTACGTTCTGAATGGTGTACCTTTCTTTCGGCCCAGCCAGCCTGGTACTGAGGCCTATAAGTACGAATGTGTTGGACTTTACCGCCCGCAATCAGCTTCGTGGGGCGTAGCCCTGGCTCCTACGCCTGGGTATAAACTACAACGTGCGATGCCAGAGCTCGCGCTTTATGCCACCGGTCAAGCACCCGCGACTAAGCCAACCCAAGCTCTTTACGTGCGGTTTGCCGGTGCAGTAAGTAGTTCTCCTGCGGTGAGACCACCAGACGCCAGCTACAGTTGCTCACATACCCTAGAGCTGCCGAATCTACTTATGCTTGTATGGGATAAGCGTAGCCCTCTCGGGTCACAGGCTGAATTTCGTCGTGCTATTGGTCAGTTAATGCCGCGGTCGGCCCTGGCAAGCTCTGGCGCGGCTGCTTTAGCGGAAAGCGCTAACTCACCTATCCCGAAAAATCACCCTGGATATGATGCTAAATTACCGCCCCAAGTGTTCGACCTTAAAGCTGCTTCGGCAGCACTAAATCGGTTGGGGCTAAAGCGCGTCACATCGACATCCCCTAGGTTGGATGAGCGCGGAGAGCCAATAAAACTCACATTTCTCACCCAGAGTAATCAGGCTGGCCTGGCAGAAAAAGTCATCTTGGACTCTCTATCCGCCGTAGGGATAGCAGTCGAAGTTAAAACGCAAATTGCAGCAGGGGAAAAAGTGGACGGTATGTTAGCAAATTTTGCCGTCGACTGGCCGCGTGTGAGTTACCTGCCCTACTTTCATTCCGGGGCAAAGCTGGAGTGGCCAGTTCAACCGGTAACCGACAAAAATCTCGATCACGACCTTGAAAAGTATGCTATTTCAATAACTTATCAGAAGCCGGACTGGAGTCTACTCAGTGCTGTACAACGTGATTTTGCCGACTTGGAGGGTGTCACAGTGCTATTGCAGCAAAAAGCCTGCATAGACAACCCTGCCAATTTCAAGTTAGCCAAGGGCAGTATCAGTCAGCGTAATCCTGATTGGTTCCGTCAGCTCCTTTTCTGAGGAGTGGCGGCCAGCTCTAGGCTGGGCTCACGTTTTTAGGCAGAAGGGACCCCAAAAGTGATCGTTTTGAAATCTGATGCCGAGATCTTGGCCATGCGTGCGGCCGGACAGTTGTCGGCAAATTTATTGGACTATCTGGAACCCTACGTCAAGCCCGGAGTCACCACATTAGAGTTGAATGACTTAGCGCATGAATACACGATCAAGCATGGCGGTATTCCAGCACCTCTAAACTATAAAGGGTTCCCTAAGTCCATTTGCACTTCGGTCAACGAAGTCGTGTGCCATGGCATTCCCAATGCTAAGCAGAGGTTACGCGACGGCGACATCATCAACATCGACGTCACGTCAATAGTTGATGGCTTTTATGGCGATACTTCGCGGATGTTTTATGTTGGCAACTCTGTTTCGCCTGCAGCTCGTAAGCTAAGTGAGTGTGCAAGGGTCAGTTTATTCAGGGGTATAGCCGCTGTCCAGGATGGCGGCCGCACAGGAGATATCGGAGCAGCTATACAACAATACGCTGAATCCCATGGTTTTAGTGTTGTGCGTGAATTCGTCGGGCATGGAATTGGCCGGACCTTTCATGAAGATCCACAGATCCTTCACTACGGTCAAAAGGGCAAGGGGACCCGACTTGGTCCTGGAATGGTATTCACAATCGAGCCGATGATCAACCAAGGCCATTGGAAAACAAAAGTATTGCGAGATGGCTGGACCGCGGTGACTGTTGACGGCGGGCTATCCGCCCAATGGGAGCATACGCTTGCAATCATGAGCAGCGGAGAAGTGATCATTTTGACGGAATCAGACCGAGAAATTGCCTCACGGCCCAAGGTCTAGTCATCTGGGTTTTGGTCCATGAGATCGATGTAAAAGTCGATCTCATCGGCATAAATCACGTTCGGCTCACTTAGGCGCGAGCGCAATTCACAGACCCGCATCATCAACTCTTGGCGCAGCTCATCATTGCTGAAATCAGAGGCCAATCCTCTCTCTCGAAGCGAACCTCCGGTGCCACTGACGTCTTGCAGCATGGTTTCAGCCATGCTCAGTCGGAGGCGCCGCAAATCATTAATTTGCTCGAGAGTGGTTTTGTCAAAAGGATGCTCAAAAACAACATTGGCAGTTTCCATAGGGTGGGACCTCGGCAGCAGCAGCGGGGAGCAGATTGTTCACGCTTAGAGCCAAGACTTAGGCTCGTTTACATATCAGCAATAGTTATGCCACCGGGAAATCGCGCGCAAGTAATCAAAATCACTAACATGGATCTGTATACAATCTAGCCAGCTGGCTTATATGCAGTAGCTTTAATGTATTCGCCACTGATCCAAGCGTAGCCGCGCCAACCAACCCTTAAAACTTTATCTAGCTGTGGCGAGACAAATGGCACGCGAAAGTGCATGACCCCACGAAAATGTGTCACAGTATCGAGGTTGACTTCAGTCCCTATCGGGATTTCTCCAATTGGGACTCGTTTATATGGATCTATATAGTAGACAGGCACCGATCCAGTGTAGCGGACCTTGCCCTGAGGGTTCTTGCCAGTAGTTTTCCATACATAGCGCTCGTGCTCCGGTGGGAGGGCGTATCCTGGAGCCACCAACATTTTGTCTCGCGGCTTCATGCGTGGTGGTTGAGGGTAGGTGAAGAAAAAGTCGGGCTTGGCAGTTGATGTAGGCGCTGCGGGTGCTGCTAGAGCATTAAGAGCCGTACACAGGAGAATAGCTGCGTACACAAACCTCTGCCCAATCATAAACATCCCCTCTACCGAAACGATCGCATTTGATCAGTTATCGGTAAAAAGAGGTGTTACTTTAGGCTAGCAGCACATCCTTGATGTCAGGGAAATGCTCCTTAAGTATCGGTACGATACCATTGAAAAGGGTGATGGTACTGGACGGACATCCCGAACATCCGCCGTACATGCGCAGGGTGACGACACCGTCATCGACATCAATGAGCTCGCAGCCGCCGGCGTGAAGCTGGAGCTGCGGATTTATTTCGTTTTCTATAATTTCTTTAATCTTTTCGAGCATACTAACCTTCGACGCTCAAATCCTGAGCTTTCGATACCCTACCGATCCGTACACATAGTTATCGGAAAAAACTAGGATTTACTAAAGCTATTATTAAAATCAGTATGATGAAGCCCAGATATAGCCAGTTACGGTAATGATTGTGGTAGCTTGCGGATGGCCCGAGAAAGATCCGTCGCCACTTAGTATGGGTTAATTTGGTCATAATATACCGACCGTCAACCTATCGATGGCCAGGGCACCAAATACGGCAAAGAGATACAGGCACGAATAATGGAAAAGTGGCATCGCAAGTGCGTTGCTTTTGGATGCGAATAACGCCCATGCTTGCCAGCAGAAATAAATAGTGGCCGCCCCAGCGATGATCAGAAAGAGATACCCGACGGCACCAAAGACAAATAGGGAACCAACTGCAGGGAGCAGAGTCAAAGTGTAGAGCAGTATTTGCTTGCGTGTGTTCGCTTCTCCACGTGTAACGGGCAGCATGGGTACGTTAGCAGCCGCGTAGTCTTTCTGGTACTTGATCGCTAGCGCCCAAAAGTGTGGGGGTGTCCAAAGAAAAATGATCCCAAACAGCACCCACGCTTGCCAGCCCAAACTGCCGTGAACTGAGGCCCATCCAATCAGAGGGCCGACGGCTCCAGCCGCCCCACCTATCACGATGTTTTGATCAGTATATCGCTTTAAACACAGGGTATATATAAGTACGTAAAATACATTAGCCGCGAGAGCGATATAAGCTGCTGCTGGGGTAGTCCACTTGTAGAGAACTATCATGGAGATAGCAGCTAAAATGCCTCCGAAAATGAAGCCTTTCATTGCTGAAACCTGGCCAGACGGAACTGGGCGTCCACGAGTTCTATTCATGACCACGTCAAGGTCAGCATCCAGTAAGTGGTTAAACACTGAAGCAGACGCGGACGATAGAAAAGTCCCAATAATGGCAGCAACCATCAAAGTCGGGCTCAGAGTCACCTGGGCAGCAAGCAGCATTGTAGGTAACATTGTGACAACCACTAACAGTGATATTGTCGGCTTAGTTAACGGAAGGTAGCTTTGCCAACCTGAAGAGGTTGCCTTAGGGGCAGTTTCAGTGAAAGTTTGTGACACGCGCGTTTGCTCCAAATGTTGCGTCCGAATAGATCGGCTACCTCACGTGTACAACACGTAGGCTTGACCACTCAACTCGATCTTGGTCGGGAGGGGTCTCTATAGCGGCGCCTGGGCAAAGACAGCCTTGCGCTTCAGCTTACCAACGGGGGGTCCAGCCAACCCAAATCGGAAAAAACACACAGAGATAAAACAGGGCGGGAAAAACCACCATTACGACCGCCAGACTAATCCAACCAGCTGCCTCTTTTAGCGGATCACGTTGCGGTGTTAACGACATATAAGCCCCTCTAGTACAAACAGTTACTCACCTTTTTATCATGCGCCGCCTTAGCCAGCAAATCCGAAATCAAAACCTGGGTCTACTGGGCCGATCCCCTGGCTGATCAAATAGTCGTATACGACAGCATTCCGCCAGACATTTTTAATATATTCGCGAGTCTCGCCAAAAGGTACTAGCTCCACAAACATAAGTGGGTCGGGATGATGGCGCCGTTTCAGCCAGGCATCCATGGCAAACTCACCAGCATTATAGCTGCCATAAACGGCCGGCGGGAAGCCATCGTAAGTTGCAGTTAGCAACCGTAGATAATGACTGCCCAGACGAATATTGATTGTTGGATCGAGCAATTGCTCCTCAATACCTTGATTAGGAGTGAGACCGATTTCGGCAGCATACTTTTTGGCAGTTGATGGGATCAGTTGCATGATGCCGATTGCATTAGCAGAACTGCGAATGTCAGGAGTGAAGCCGCTTTCCTGGCGGGAAATGGCCAAAAGGAGTGATGTTGGCACCTGCAGTGCAAGAGCCTGCTCTTGGTAAAGAGAAAGGTATGGCTGAGGGAAGTAGATAAGGATCTGCTCTGGCCAGGCCTGCCAAAAGTCCTGGTCCAACTTTGCCAATTTACCCGTGAGTCCGATGGCAGCAAGGTGAGCCCCAGCTTTAAACTGAAGTCTACTTAGGTAAACGAAGGCGCTAAGGTGTTTTTTGGGGGATAATCGGCTATTCATTTCAGTTTCTAGTTCGGCCACAGCAACGCGGCCAAGGGATTGAATGTCAGCGGCCAGAAGAAGTTCGGCTCGCATAAATAACTGGCCCAATTTAGGCTGGAGACGTAACTCAGATAAACCGAAGTCTTGGGTTTCGCTGATCCGATCTGTTAGTTGTGGCATGTGGCCAATAGCTTTTTTCCATTCGGTTGGTGGCAAAATACCTGACTCTCCAGAAGCGATGACACTGTAGTAGCTGAGAGGTGCCCTTCCGATCATATTAGCTAACTCCAGCCCGGCCTCGTCGATCTGCCCCAGCTTTTCATGACAACGACTCCGCCAGAACATGGATGCGATTCTTTGGCTCTCATCTGCCGTGGACTCTTGCACTTTCTTCCAGTGGTTTAGGGCCGCTACGTAGTTTCCTGAAAGATATTCGTAGATCCCACCGGCCCATGCTAAGCGGTCGCGCCATTGATCGTTCAATTCGGGGGTTTTAAGCGCCAAGGTATTTAGGGAGCTAGCACTGTGATAGTGTTTTTTTTCCACTGCAACGCGCGAGGCCAGCGTGTGGTATGCATCGACAGTAAGTATCGATAATTGCTCGTTTTGCGCTTTTCGCAGGGAGAGGCTTTGTGACTTGGCGGTACGCTTGGCAAGGACTAAAGCGTCACGTGCAAATGTTTTCGCATTTTCCAAATCACCTACTAGTGCTCTGTACCTGGCAGCCCAAAGGGTTTCATCGATACGTCGTAAGACTAGGCTAACAGGGTCGGTTCCCATCGCTTTTCCCGTAACCCCTGGATTTCCCCATAATTTTACTAAATCTAAATAGGTTTCTGCGGCATCTACCCTCTGGCCAACGGACCGCTGAAGAGAGATCATACGACCGGCAATCTCGACCGCCATGCCCTGAGTTTCCGGCTGCTCTGCTAGACGCGGGTACAGTTCTTTGAGAATACTGATGGTAGCAGTAGAGTTGTTACCGCACTGATAATTGACCAATGCAGACCAGTAGTCTTGCCATGACGCACTAAGTGAATGTTGCCAGGTCGACCAACTAGGATCATCCAGGGTCGACTTGCGGCAATATTTAACAACCAGTTTTGTCAGCAGTGGATCGGTAGCTGGGATTCCTGTTGGGGGGAGAAAGTCGGGTGACTGCGCGTCGTTGGCGTGGTGACCAGAAGAGATCCATTTGCTTGCTACTTGCCTAATAATCGGTCTTAGCTGTTCATCGCGGCTAAGCCCGGACTCTGTCATGTAGGGGCTTAGCTTGCCGTTTTGCGTTTCAGTCATCAAAAGCTTACTGAAGACATCTATGTCAGTCGATTTACCTGCTGATTCGGCGTAGGTCCGAATCCATCCTTGTAAAGACAGTTTGCCGAAAGAGCCATGACTTAGAGTAAGCGCTTCAAACCATGCTTTGCTCGCTCCGTCGAAATTTCCTGCTTTTTCGAGTTCCGTGGCTTTCACAATAACGCGAATATCTTTGACGTAGTTTGCGGTGTGGTCATGTTCATCAATCGCGGCGTCTAGGGCAGCCAACTGATTGGCGCTTATGACTCGAGGCTTACTTGGACGACCCTTTTTCCGCTTGGGCCTACTGACCACCTGTTCGGAGGACAAATCTGCTTCAGACCCGGCGCACGCCGCCATTGCTATCGCCAATAAGATCACGAATAAGCATCGCTTGTATGCATGCGCCATTTATTCATCACCTAACTTGTCTACGCTTAGACGAAATACACGTGGGCTCCCCGCTGCTAATATAGCCAATACATCCCGGTCAAAGCGCATGAGGCTAGTATTTGCGACCAGATCTGATGGAATTTGAGCAGCGGATGTTGATTTAAGAGGAACGTTATATATTTCCAGATTTCCGTCGTCGAACAAGTAGGCATGACTGACATCATTTAAGGCCATGTTGTGGAGCTTGCGACGGCCCTCAACCGGCACTGACTGTAAGGGTTTACCCGCAAAACTGAGGCGTATTAACGCTGATGCGGATAACGCAACTAGCTCGTGTTTTGTCATCTGTAGATCTAGACCCATTGATCTTAATTTGGCGCTCACATGACTTTGTCGATCGGGTCCATCAAGCGCGATGTAGCGCACCTCACGCTGAGCTAAGTACCAGAGTCTCCGCGACTGCGGGTCAAAAACATATTTAGTGACGTCAGAAATATTATAATCGTAGCGAGCTAAGACCGCCTTTGTGTACCGATCGATCCGAAAAATGTGATGAGCTTTGATAAGCCAAAAATTATCGCCTTCGCCGGCGAAACCGAGAGCACGATCGGGTTCAGCAATGTCAAATCGAAGTATGCGTCCAGATGTCCAAGCAAGCTCAAAGAGCTTATTGTCTGATGAGACAAAGTCATTTAGGCCGTCAGATCCGATATGTCGTAGCGGACTAGCAAAACGCTCGCTCGGTGTCACGAGCTGCGTGCGTACGAGTTTACCCGAAGCTAGATCCCAGCTCCAAAGCGAGGTTTGGCCAATCATGAGCAGGTTAGTAGGGGAGGATAACCTCAAATCGGTGATTGGCGCGTCCTTTGCCAGGGTAGCGAGCTGGTAAGCTGGCAGGGATAATTCCCGAGCATACAGTAATTGATGGTCGCTGGACCAACCAATTTTGGAAATACCCAAAGCCATGACCACGGCCACTTTGGCCAGTCCAAATCGACGCAACGAGAGCCCCTTTGTGGCGAACCTGTGGTTATTTCAGCAGGGAGCAGTCTATTATATTACGTCATCGCTAAGGCGTCGATAATCCCTGCTAGAATGAGATCTTCATTACAGCGGCGGCTTTTCAGGGACACATCGGCATGATGGCACAGCTTCAGTGCGGTACGATAAGTTCCCGCACTACGGACTCGTTGCACTAGGGGCAGGTAGTTTTTCACTACATAGGTCGAGACCTGCGCCTCTTGAGCGAGACCGGCGGGACTTTTAACCCCTTGCGCGTGGGCGTCCAGCAATTTCAAAGTGACTCTTATATGACTGGCAACGATGGCGAGTATTTGTAATGCTCTTTCGCCTCTCAGCAAAAGCTGGGAGCTTAAGGCCTGAGCCTTGGCCCATTGCCTTGCCAGCAGCAGTCGCTCCAGTTGGTTCGCTTCGTCAACTCGCAGTCCATCTAAGTGAGCAATTAAATCTGTCGCAGTCAGGGCTTTGGCTTCGTTGCCAAATAAACACTTCAACCGTCTAAGCTCATTGAGGTTAGTCGCTAAATCGTCGCCATTTGAGGCTAAAAGTGCCTGCACTCCATCGGCGGTGAGTTTCAGTTTGAGGCCGTCTGCAAAATGACTCAGGACCTGAGGTAACTCATTGGGCCACGGTAGGTAGCAGGGGACTAGTGTAGCCTTACGATGCAAAAGCGAGGCCTTTACCGACACTGGCAGATTTTCACCTTGATACACGAAGCAAAGTGAGTTTGGACCCTGATCCTTAGATGCAATGAAGGTTAGTGGCTTATGTAGATTTTTTGCCGCCTCGCACCTTCTTATCAGGTAAAGAATGCGGGGGTCGAACAGGCTTCCCTGTTGGAGCATGGAGGTCAGTGATGACTCGTTGAGTTGATTTGCTTCACAGGAGGCCACAACAGCTCCTGCCTCGACGGCAGTCGCTTGCAGTTTTGCGACGGCCTCACCTAGTAGTGCGTCCGAGGACCCATAGACTACGACCCACTGTCCCTTGGTTGAAGGTGCACCGGTGGTGCTAAGGGCAACCTTCATAGCATCTAGATAATCGCGAAATGCTCCATGCTTAGGGTATTTACCTGACAAGGCTACCTAGACTCCACGGTGATTGCTGGCCGCGTATGGAACCCAAGTTCCAAATCCCAGGATTTCTCCAGCGCACTTTGTTCCAGGCGAGCTTTTAGGAGTTCGACGTCGGGTGAGCGTTCCCGACTGTGTATTAGAGAAAGCTTTACAACCTGGCCAGAGACGTCGACTTCAACGTCCTCAACCCGACCCTGTCTAGTGCGATCAAGGGCGGCAGCTAGGCGTAAGATACCGGATAAAAAACGAAGTCTTTTGAGGTCGTTTGCCGTCAATTCAGCACAATCAGGATGATCAGCGCTAGGCAAGCCCTTTCGCTGGAAGCGTGCGATAAGACCCGTTAGCTGCCTCTCCGATTCGGTAAACCCAGGTAACCGTGAGTTTGATATCAGATACTGCGAGTGCCTGTGGTACTGCGGGTTACTTATGAACTTACCCGCCTCCCTTAGGTATGCCGCAGCTTTTAGAGCCTTCACATCAGCATCAGAGGTGTCTGCAGATGAGACTTTGAGGCAAAGCGGCGCCAACTGATGATAAAGTCTTAATGCGAGTAGCTTGACCTTCGCTGCATGAACCTGATTAAGTCCTAACCGTCTGGCGAACTGTTGCACGCTGTGCCACTGAATGTCAGGTAATTCACCAGCTGGCGCATCCGTGGCTCGGTAGAAAGTGTCTGCTACTAGCCCCTCCCTGAGGCCAAACGAGGTAATCATCCACTCCTTTACGTCGAGAAGGCGTGTTAGTTCTTCAAGAATTACTGTCCCAGCCAGGATGATTTCTGCACGGGATTGGTCTAGGCCTGTTGCCTCGCGAATTTTGTCCGGTGTCATGAGCGAGGCAAACAGCGTCCCTAGTTTAAATAGGTCATCCCTGGGCAGTATGTAGCCATTAGGATCTGACATCGATACGTTACCGAACAGCTTCGCATGCAAAAAGGCGATAGCTTTTGCTGTACCTGATGAAGCCAATGTGCGTTCAAACGATAATCCAGACATTTCCTGCTCCAGTGGAGCAAGGCGACTGTGCACATGGTCCTTCAGAGCCTCAAATGCAGAGACGCCGTAGGAGTGTTTAAAGAAACGATCGGTTAAGGTCACGGCCCCGAGTTTGATCGAGGAGACGAATCGGATTTCGTCGTCTTTAGCCACAATCATTTCCGTAGAACCGCCCCCAACGTCGACGCCAAGGCAAGGTATGTTATTAAGCGCCAGTCCGTAGCGCATTCCTAAAAAAACGAGCCGGGCTTCTTCAATGCCGTCAATGATCTCTATTTTGATACCAGAGGTTCGCTCTACCTCGCGCAGAAGCCGTCGGTGGTTTCTGGCCTCGCGCGTTGCGTGTGTGGCTACGGCTCGGACCGTGGCGTGAAACGGGCGGATGATCTCCTGCATGTGGGCAAGAGTCTCAACTGTGCGTTGGATTCCATCTTCGGATAAATTACCGTCAGCCTCAATTGCCTTGCCAAGCCGTAAGTTTACCTTATCATTGTCTAAAATGCGCATTTCGCCGACATGATCAATCTCAGCAATGACCATGTGGGCTGAATTGGTACCAATGTCTATAGCTGCAATTGTTTTTTTCGGCAGATGGGATTGGGGCATGGAGCATTTACCGGTCTGACGAAATCGAATACGATCCCGTAGTAAAAAGAATTGCCAATCGCGGTCGAAAATACGTTAGTTGGTTGGAAAAACCCAGAGAAAAGGGTTTCGCTATATAAGGACTTAAAAATATGAGAATAATCGGATCGGCGATGATTGCGTCGGCAGTGCTATTGGCGGCTTCAGTCGGTGTTCTCATAAGCTGCGAAAAACCCAAGGGCGGCCCATCAGCGAGTGCGGAGATTATCCGCACCGGGCGGACCTTGATACCGACAGGTCTACGTTTTTCAGATGTGGACCCCACAATAAGTGATGATGGCCAGCGTATTGTCTATATTTCCGGAGTAGGTTCCGCAGACGGCATTCCTGTTCTAAAAGCCTACAAACTGGCTTGGGGAGCTGGTGCGGTGCCGGGAAGCAGTAGCCGCGTTACAACCGAAGATATTGGCTACGAACGTGAGGCCCTCATATCTCCGGACGGCCAGTGGGTTTTATTAGCGTCTCTGAAAGATAACCAGGTCGATGTGTATCTACAGGCATTCGCTGGAGGTAGCGGGGCAGTCAAAATGACGTCAAACGATGCGGTTGAGTCTCAAATCTCCTTCAGTCCGGACAGTAAGATGGTTGCTTGGCTCAGTACCGAGGCTACCTCCGGTTCTACCGTGGTGAAGGTTGCTCAAATTGGAGGTGGCAGTGAGGTTGAATTAACCAATAACGTGGATTTGCCGACTGGTAGCGATCACATTGACCAGTTTTTTTGGATGCCTACGGAGGCTGGCGCAGCTAAGCCCTACATCTTAGTTACCGCCTCAGCGTCACCCGATGTTTCCGGTACCTCAGACCTTAAAAAGTTCCCGTTTGTGACTTTTGCCGATATTGCTACCTCTACTGGCACTAAATGGTTGCAAGGTATTCGGCTAGCAATTGAATCCAGACCTGCAGTGCGAGCTACAAGTGCTGTGATTGTGGAGCAGATCGTCGAGCCGTCCGCACAGGCTCCGCAGAGGGGCACAGGTGCTCCGACTAACCCAGCAACTTTTGCGCCGCTTAAGTCGGCTCCTATCTTTGTAAGTGTCGATGAGGCCAAAGTCCTCGAACGCTTTAGTTATGTATCTGGGGCAACAAATCCGCCACCAGGCTTTGACGTACGGTCGGTCGCACTGAGTAGCGATGGTTCTGACGCTTTAGTTTTGTCGGGTGTATTCTATCGCTGCGCTGGTGATACATCTGATCAATTTGGCACAACTTTCAGCTGGATGAAGTTAGATTCAAGCCAGCCATATGCCATGTTTAACCCTCGCATGAATCTCGGGACTGCCACTGAGTCCTCCCACAATGTAGTGGAAGCCTACTCATTTGCTGCCTCAGACCTATGTTCGAATCGACAGGGTTTGGATGGCCGAGTGAGTCGCATTGACGACCAAATTGTTGATTTCGCCCTGAATGGACTGGCCTCCTCTAGCGTTTATCGAATGGTTTATGTGACGCGCTCCACCACCAAGCTTGACGCAAACTGTAGTCTGAAAGCCGGTGACACCGAGGTGTGGGCCCTAAATGTCGATGCCGCGGGAGGTGCTTTTTACCCAGTTTCCAAGAATCATGACCCAGAAGTCCTCAAGGATAATACTTTGGAACAGGGTTTTTGCAGGCTTTAACTATTCAGCAAATGCTTAGCCTGTTGAATGTCGGCTCTGATTTGGTTTTGTAAATCCGCTATCGCATTAAAGCGCCTCTCATCGCGCAACCTGTGAGTGATGTAGTATCCAGCTCTCAGCTTGTAGAGTGAATCAGGGGCGAAATTCCCCGTAAGTATGTGAGCCTCAATGCGCACGATAGAAGTTTGACTTGAGACTGAGGGTCTCACCCCAATATTGATGACTGCAGGACTCAAATTGGCTGGCATCCGCGTGACAGGTGCCATCTGCGCTGCATTTGAGGTGTTCTCTAACCAAACAAACCCTAGGTATACCCCAAATTTAGGTAGAATTTGCTTACAGCCCCCTAAGTTTGCTGTCGGGAAACCAAGTTTTCGCCCGAGTTGGTCACCTTTTTCAATAGTGCCCTCTAGAAGATAGGGGCGTCCGAGCATCAAAGCGGCGTTAGCCATGTCTCCATCGTTGGCGATTGCCTGTCTAATGCGGCTGCTGCTTATACGAGAGTTTTGAAAGTCGCACGCTTGTCCAATGCTGAGCTTTATGCCGTGCTCCAAACTTTTTGTCCGGAGAAAGTCGAGGTTACCAAGCCTGCTCCGACCAAACTTAAAATCATCTCCAACCACGATTGCTTTGGCGCTAAGTGATTCGATTAAATATTCGTTTAAAAATTCTTCATGAGTAACGCTGCTGAACGCTGCATCGAAGCATTGTACGATCTGAATCTCCACCCCTAGTTCACCTAGGCACCTGGTCTTCTGGTTGGGTGTGAAGAGCAGAGCCTCGTCTTTTAGGCTCCTAAAATAGGCATCAGGCCTCGGATCAAAAGTGATCGCCATTGGGGTTAATGAATATTTGTTAGTATATTCGATGACTTCGGCTATCAGTCTCTGATGGCCCAGGTGGCAACCGTCGAAGTTACCGATGGTTAATGCGGCTCCAGCTGCAGGTGTTTTCCCATAGGATTTTATATCTGAGACTTGAATCAATTCAGTAACCTTGCTACTACCGGTCCGCCTTATGAATTTATGGCGAAATGGCCTTATGATTAAAAGTTTCTTAAATTCACTTTATACGACTGTATCATTGGCGGACAATTATTGGATTATCATGATAATCGTTCTATTTGTCTGCCTGGGCGTATGGTCGGCCCTTGCCGGGTCTCGTCTGTCTTATATTATCAAGGGGCCCGCTGCGACCAAACTATTCTTGGGGGTGCAGCTACATAGAGAGTCTGCTCCGGAGTCCGCTGAGAGCAGAGGCGAAGTTGATGTACACGTAGTTGATATAGATCTGGCTCATGTTATTTTTATCTCTAACAGTTCGTTCTCAAAGGGTGAGAGATTGACCATGAGCTTCGCAAAGGTCCCAGATTTCGCGTCAGTCATTGATCCCTACCAAATCACAGTGGGCAGCTGCCGATTACTGCGAGATCGTTCGGGTAGTTACCTAGTGAGGGCTAACTTCTCACCGATGGCTCCGAAGCTGCGATTACCGCTGCGTGCCTTTATCAATCATTTGTCGCGTCGTCACAAATTGTCTCTTGCCCACTGAGGGGGTCTAAGTTGACTCAATGGATAAACGGTCGGACTCAACTGATGGGCCTACTCGGTGAGCAAATCAGCTACACGATGTCGCCCGAGATCCATAACCTCGCAGCTGCGCGGCTTGGTCTCAATATTGTATATTTGCCCTTACCAATGCCAGCGCCACAAGTGAGAAATTTTTTACATGTAGCATGGGACATGGGAGCAGTTGGCTTTAATGTGACCACCCCACATAAAGCACTAGTGGCATCGCTAGTTCCCGGTAATTTATTGAGTTCGGTTAATACATTGTATCGGGGCGTCGAGTGGTGGAACGCGGCATCAACGGACGGCCCCGGATTTGTGCGTGGTCTAAGGCGGATGAATGCACAAGTAGAAGAGTTTCAGGACTTAGTCTTTCTCGGCGATGGAGGTGCGGTGACGGCTATATTGGGATACTTGGCCGCCCGATATGGTGACGGAAAACTGACAAAATTACCGCGAGTGTCGATCCTGGCACGCAGCAAAGAACCCAGGGAGCATTTGCAGTTACTATGGCCAGATAAGAGCTTATTGCAGTTTAGTGACCTCAGTGCGGCAGCGCTGGTCGGGGTATTGGCGCGCGCGCCGGAGGCACTACTCATTCAAGCCACTAGCGCGCCACACCGTGGAGACGACTTGGGCTATCTGGTGCCGGCTTTGAGGGGCTTTCGCGGTGCCTACTGTGACTTGGTTTATGGAAGTAGGTCGAAGTTGCTGCAATTTTGCACGCTGGCGGGTCTTAGGGCTCAAGATGGCCAGGCGATGCTGATTGAGCAAGCACTAGCGTCACAGAAGTTGTGGTGGGGGCAGGCTGCCATTTTCGAGGATATGCAGACAGCCCTTAAAGCTAGGCGAACCTTTTAGATTTCAAAGTCCGAGGTCACCACCTTATCAGCCACACGAACCGTGCGATCGCCGGTCAAAGGGCCGGCTGAGAATCGTACGTTGTAATTGCCAGGGGCTAGGATGGCGTGAAACCTCCCCTGCGCATCCGTGTTCCAGGTTCCTGGTGTAGCTTTGAGGTTGTCTAATGAATGGATGGAAATGCTGACATTAGCGAGCGGACGCCCGCGATTATCACGAATTGTGCCATGGATACCACTTTGATCAAGCCTATCGAGTAGTTTTTGCCAAGCTGGCCTCACAGACTCAACGGTCGATTGGCGTTGACTGAAGGGGGGCTGAAAGCCTGACTGATCGCTAGTCACCTCGATACAGTACGCGAGCACATGGTGGTCATGGTACATCCAGTCAATGTCACTGCCATCGACATCGTAGAGAAGTTCCCAAGCTGTACCCGGGGTGTAGGTCCCTTGTCCCAACTCGCTCGGGATAGTGTCGGCCAGCTGTTTGCCGATGGATTCTACAAGATCACGGTCTTCAGCGTGGCGACCGTCGCATCCATAGGGGTAGATCACTATTTCGCTGTAAGAATGGTAGGAAATGTTAAAAACTGGTTTTATGCGCTCTACTAGTTTCATCATGATCTGAGTTTCGGGTTCAGATGCTGCGGATGCCCCATGAAAATCTTGAGCCCATGGCATCGAGCTAGACCCACCACAGCCCGACCACATGTATGGATAATTGCGATTGATATCGACCCCGTAGTTGCCCCGTCCGTTTTTGCGCCACATGTTGTTGCTGGTCCACACCATGTGGCTGCCGTCTGGATTGACCATCGGGACCACCCAAATGTTGTTTCGATCGACCCATGATGTGACGCGCGGATCGGAGCCGTAGCGAGTTAGTAGATATTCGGCCGTATCTAGTACAACCTCAACTGTCATTACTTCTCTAGAATGATGCTCTGCATTAAAAAGTACTGCCGGCTTGGCCTCCCTTGTGGCAGCATCATTGCTAATGCGCAACCCCCAAAGTTCTGTGCCCTTGAGGGATTTACCCAATGACTCTAAATGGGCTAGTCCAGGGTAATTGCGTGCCCAATCGTTGAGAATTTCGTAGACCTCCTCAGGGGTTTTGTAATCGCTGTCAGGAGCAAGCGTGGTGTCGATTGTGTCTACGGATTTAACTGTGAAACCCTCAGCCAAAAGTGACAGAGTCTCCTGGTCAGTCGTTATCACGACGTCAGCAGTCCCCGTTTTGAGATTAAATCCTGCTATGTCGTAGCCCTTATCGCGTAGCTGACGTAGTTCCGATCGCGATGCGCTCATTTTGATCTTGGCTATACCACTGGGCCTCGCCTGTTCCACGTTAGATGCGGCCACGGCATACTTTGGGTTTAGGGTGGTTACCAGTATGGCTATCCCTAGCCAGCGCAAATATGGCACAGCCATCATAAGTCTCCCCGGTGAAGGTGGCTCAATGCAGCAGATGTTATCCAGATAGTCTACGTCACTTAGTCGGTGAGTAGTAGAGGTACTCGCCAACTAGGCCACAGGGATCACGAAAGTAAACCGCGCGACCATCACTGCGGTCATACGGTCCCTTGAGCAGGGTTGCCCCCTGACCTACAACAAAACTGGCAAATGCATCGACGGCCGCTGGATTTGGAGCAAAAAAACCATAGTGGTCCAGAGATTGCCAGCCGCTCTTAGCGTCAGTTTGGTAGTCTTTTTCCCCGCCATGTTCTGGTTTGGATACGGCCATCCGAGGAGTTTTAAGGGCCAAAATGTCGCCACCAACAGCGATGAACAATAGTTCGCCTCGGTCCTCGACTAGCCTCATGCCAAGGCTGTCGACGAACCACTTCCTGGCGGTCTTTATGTCCTCGACAACTAAACCTAGGTGATTGAGTCCGCTTATCGTAAAACTCACCGGTGTCTCCCATTGTTTTCGAGGGTCGACGCTTACTTGAATTCCGTATCGATCGAGGACCAGGCCTTTGAACTTTGCCACAGGGGTACGAGTTGGCTAAGTAGCGCCGTCGCTTGTTTTAGGTTCAATTGCGCGTCTTTGTCACTAATCGCTAATGTGGGATTGGTGTGGACTTCAAGAAAATACCCAGAGAGATAGCCAGTTGCAGTCGCAGCGCGGGCTAGCACCGGTGCAAATCGACGCTGTGCGCCAGATGTTTCGCCACCAGCGGCAGGCAACTGTGTGCTGTGAGTGATATCCAAAATGACCGGAGCTTCCGTCTCAGCCATGATGGGTAGGGCGCGCATGTCCACTACAAGATTGCCGTACCCAAATGTGAAGCCACGCTCAGTTAAGAGAATGTCGGCCTCAGAATTGGCGGATTGTGCGGCCTTTCGTGCTTTACTGACAACACTGGCCATCGCCGCCGGGGCCATAAATTGACCCTTCTTGATGTTTACGGCGCGCCCACTCATGGCAGCCTCTACTACGAGATCGGTTTGGCGACATAGGAAAGCCGGAATCTGCAGGTAATCACAGACCTGAGCGACTGGACCCACTTGGTAGGTTTCATGGACATCAGTAAGGATTCTTACCCCAAATTTGGCTTTTAGATCCGCGAACCATCTGAGAGTGGCATCCATCCCGGGGCCGCGGACGCTAGTTGCGGACGTCCGATTAGCCTTATCAAAACTGGCCTTGAACACGTAGTCGAACCCCAGTTCGATACTCAAGCGGCTCATGTGTCCGGCGACTTCAGCCATCAGTTCAAAGGATTCGGCCGCACAGGGCCCGGCAATTACGAGGGGGCGTTCACGCTTGGGCTTAGTGGTCATTCAGGGCTCCGGATTAGCACACGAGAGGTCAATTAAAGGTGGCCTGCTAGTTATCCATTGACTATCACAAAATAGGCGCATACATACTAACTTCCTTTTGGGGAAGCATGGCGCTTTAGCTCAGTCGGTAGAGCAGAGGATTGAAAATCCTCGTGTCCCCAGTTCGATTCTGGGAGGCGCCACCATTTTATCGTACACTCGGTCGTAGATTCACCGATCACCCAAGGAGCGGACGGACCGATGGCAGAGATACTTATTGAGATTGTGCATGTGACTGTTGCGTTGTTCATGATCCTAGTTGTACTCGTTCAGGGTGGCAACGAGGGTGGGGTCAGTGCGGCATTCGGGGGTGGCAGTAGTTCAGGTGTGTTTGGCGCCACAGGTGCGACTTCCCTGCTAGGGAAATTAACTTATGGCGCAGCTTTGATATTCATGATCACGTCGATAACTCTGACGGTCATGCAGGGCAAGAGCGGTGATGTCGGGTTGAAAGAGCGTCTCAAGGAGCAATCCGAACAGCAGGCTCCGGTTCAGCCATCGGCGGCACAGGCTCCGCCCAATCCTTAAGCTTTTGTTATTGCTGGTTTTTTGGTTTTAGATTGCGGTCGTGGTGAAATTGGTAGACACGCCAGTTTGAGGGACTGGTGCCGCGAGGCGTGGAGGTTCAAGTCCTCTCGACCGCACCAAACAAATGCTTACAGGTAGTTTCGGTAGAAAAGCGAGTTGGGCTCGGGAATGACATCTTATGTCACCGAGCCCATGTCACTTCAATTGGGTACGACTATCAGCTATGGCCTTATCTCTCGGCAACGATTGGAAGAGGGGACGCAGCAGTGGTCGCAAAAGTTCTTATAGTCTTTATCCTCGGCAGTTCTCTATTCGCTGACATCCTAGTCGCAGATCCAGCGCCAGAGTTGTTACATCGAAGTGTAAGGATGCTACCGGGTCAAGTGCGGTCAGTCTCGTTTCCCCAAGAATCAAGTCTACACGTGTCGAGGCGAGGGATCATCGATGTTGCTCACGTGGGCCAAGGTCGATGGCATTTGACGGCTCTCCGTTCGGGGATCGTGATGATAACGGCAGATACGGTTCAGTCGGCGGGGGGAGGAGACGCCGCGAGGTTATTGGTCGAGGTCATCGCGGCAGATTCTGTGGAAGCTGGCAAGGCGGCAGTGCCTGAGAGCAATTTGATAATGCCCCCTTGGCTTTGTAAAGAACCGGGGATTCGTTGTCAGAGTGATGCTGGGATCATTTCTGGTGAGACGAAGTCAGTTGACTGGTTTCGGCGGGCGCAAACCTTTTGTCGATTACGTTCCGATTGTCGCTTAAGCGTAACTCTAGATGTCGATACGTTGGCTAACTGGGAGAGAGAAACTGCCGCAATATTAGGGCCCAGATACGCGGTCAGTACCCTTGGAAAGAATTTGTTATCTGTCATGAGTTATTGCGGTGATACGTCGTCGCGCCACTCTGCCGAAACCGAAGTAGACGCAGTGACCCAGGGGGGCCTAAGTGAGGGTGTGATCATCTTTCGCTGTCTTGAAGATAGAAATGATCATCCCTACCAGTTGCAAATACGTATGTTTTCGATCCAGGAGGCAGAGGCTCGTGTGCTAGGCCTTGATACTAAAATTAATGCGGACGCTGCGGTGCCCCATGGAATATCGGAGATCGAACTATTATCAAAGTTCGAGTCAATGGCGAAAGATCGTCGAGTAGAAACGATTGCCGAGCCGGTCGTACGTATTGTTGGTAATCAACCGATCGAACTTTCAACGGGCTCAGAGCACCAGGTTTTGACATCGAAGCCTCCTGAATCTAAGGCAACGCGTGCGAGTTCCCCAACCCTATGGAAGCAGTTGGGTCTAAAGGTTAAGGTAGGATTAACCGAGCTGTCTCGGGAACGAGTACGAATCAGATACGATTTAAGTTATCGGGATCGATCTGGTAGAGAGCTTGACGTTAATATGAGTGAGATTCAGAGCGAAGTTATTTGTAAATTAGGCACTCCGACCATAGCGAGTATTTTGGACCTGCGTGGAAAAGGTGGGGATAAGGCGTATGTCCCCATTTTTGCACAAATACCTCTAATAGGGCCGTTGTTTAATCGAAATTCATACGAATCTCTGAAAACGCGCATGGTCCTTTGGTTCGTGGTTAGGCCAGAAGATCACCAGGATAATCTCGCCCCTATTGCATTCTAGTGTGATGTAAGGGAGCTAGAATCCAAGCCCTCCAAGAGGAGAGCAGCCATCCACAAGAAGTCGACACCTGAAAATTCGATCTGGCATGGAATAGGGTCGTAATTCGCAGATTTATTGGCTCTCTGCCAAAGATAGTCCGAGTGCCGATCACAGTCCATTGGGAGACGGTCCGCTGGAAACTGTCTCATAGTGATGAGCTCGTTCAATAGCTTCAGTCTAACAGTATTAGAAAGGCCGCCGACGGATCTAAAGCGCAAATATCTAAAAAAAAGATTTTGCTGATCTGCCTTCATTAGTCGGTCAGTGATCCATTCAAGTCGCTGGTCGGTTAGTGAAAACTTGCCAAAGGGCGCAACCAAAGAGTCAGCCGCTCCGAGAAAGCTCAGCCGCGAATCTCCAAGGTGAAGACCCTGGTCGTTTAACTCCATCTCAAGCCATGCGGTTAGCCCCCCCAAGTGAGACGTGTATCCCGCCGGATTAAGCAAAACCTCAATCTCAGCGGTCGAATAGCCTGCCGCAATAAGGTCAGGAATCTTCGGAGCTATCCTCAGATCGCGCTTTGCAAAGCCTCTCATAAGTCGGGCTAATCCCGGGGACAGGTAGCTCACATACACCGGGCCGGTGCCAAAGAAGCCATTGTTCTGATGGATCATGAACATCAGTTGACTGAGGTGTTGTTCGAATCGCGGAGGGCTGCGGGTCATGGCTATGAGCAGGCCAAGCAACATATCACGTGAAATACTTCGATAACATCTTGGATGGCGCAACCAGGCGTCGCGGTCCTTGGAACTTTCAATCGCAGCCCAGGCCTTCGAAGCCTCATCCAGCCAACTTAATTTCGCGAGACTTACGTAACGAATCGAAGAGAATAGTAGGCTGTCACACTGATCTAGCATTTCTCCCGAGGCGCCGCGATTTACCACCATACCATCGATTAAATGCGAGCTTTCGATTAAACGTTCATAAAGTAGTGCCCTCTGGCGAGTGGTTGCGATTATGTCTCTAGCTTTTCCAACCAGTTCAGTACTTGGAATCTCAGAATACGCGTGAAGCACATGGTTGGAGACGGACAGATATCGACCATTTGCAATAAGCTGAGAGTAAAGATAGGTGCTGCCGAACAGCAAAATACTGAGCAGTGATGTCCTGATTAATGGGTACATGGTGCGCTTCCCCCCCAAGCGCTCAAAAGCACCTCCTACCTCACACACAGAGTATCGGTAAAAATGCTTGTAAGCCTTGAGGGTGATTTGCAACAACCCATAAACAATAGGAAATAATCGTCAACTTATGCGGAACTGGAGATCCGGTTCCACGTAGGCGGTATCCATTTGGGCAAGTTGAAGGCGACCGGACATATCCCAGTTGACCGCATGCCACTTAGTAAACTGATCAATTACCCAAATCCCAGATTGGCGTCCACCGTTGCCACTTTTGCCGTTACCGCCGAAAGGCAAGTGAGCTTCCGCACCCGTAGTTGTATTATTGATGCTCGACATGCCAGCAGTAATATCTTGCTTAAATTGATAGATAGTCCGCGGTTCGTTTGTGTAAATTGCAGACGAAAGTCCGTAACCGTGATTGTTTGCCATGGCCATGGCTTCGTCAAATTCTCGAAATTTGAGAACATTAAAAAGTGGACCAAAGGTCTCGGTCGCGTAAATCCTGTCCTTCATCGATACATTGAGCACAATATTTGGTCTTGCATATACCCCGCGCGCAGCATTGCCGCTGAAGTTTTGCCAGGTCACACCGTGACCGATGTGACCTCCGTTTCCAAGAGGTAGCTCGTGATGGCTTTCAATAAGGGTAGATAGATGATCGAGGTGATTGTCGAGGAATCGCTGACTAATGAGTGGCCCATACGTTATGTCCTTGTCGAAGGGATCGCCTATTTTAATCTGACTAACTTTACTCACCAACTTAGTCACAAACTGATCATAAATTTTTTCATGCAAGATCAGATTACCGAGGGATGTGCATCTTTGGCCTCCAGTACCAAAGCCGGAGAACAATGCGCCATTGACGGCAAGCTCAAGGTCCGCGTCAGAGCAAACAATCATGGGATTTTTTCCCCCTAGCTCAAGGCAAGGTGTTTGTAGCGATCTCCCGCAAACCTCTCCGATGCGCCGTCCGACCGTCGTGGAACCTGTGAATCCGATTTTATCAAAGGCACCGCTTTCGATAAGATCAACAAAGGCTGCTCCGGTCGTTGCACCGGCGCCAAATACCGTGTTGAACACTCCAGAAGGGAGCCCGGCCTTAGCCCACAGTTCAGTGAACCAATAGCTAGTCAGAAGTGAGTCTTCACTGGGCTTCCAAACACAGGTATTGCCTGCAACTAGTGCTGGAATAAAATACCATGCAGGCACGGCCACTGGGAAGTTGCACGCAGTGAGACAACCAAATACACCAATCGGACGTCGATAAGTAAAAAGTTCTTTATTAGGCATCTCTGACGGGACAGTCTGGCCGTACAAACGTCGTCCCTCGGATACGAAGAAGTTAGCCGTGTCGATGACCTCTTGGACAGACCCGAGTGCCTCCTTATAGGGTTTACCAATCTCGTGTGTGACGATACTAGCTAGAGCCTCCTTATTGGATTCGACCAGTCGACCGAAATTCTGTATCACTCCTGCGCGGACTGGAGCCGGGGTGCGTGACCATGTCTTAAAGGCCTTGCGTGCCGCAGCCGCGGCATCAGCTATCAGTGTCTTGTCGGCCTCTCCAAATACACCTAGAATATTATCGAGGTTTGCGGGGCTTCGAGATTCAATAGTGCGGTTCGAATTGTGCCATTGGCCATTGATGAAGGCAGCTTTGGTTCCATCAATTTTATGGTTGGTAGATGTCATTGCAAGTCCTCACGAGTAAGTGCTAGTTGCCGACAGGGGACTAGCTTACAGCTAATCCGTACCTGGGAGCGAAGCAAAAGTGGAGCGTAGAAGTCATCAAAGATGTCCAGTCTGTCACGGTCCGACTACATTTGATCCTGAGGGGCTAGATGGCGTGAAGTGTCGACGATCTACTTGCCTCTATAATCACACACATGTGGAGTGTCCCCGATGCCAAAGCAAGGACTTGGCAAGTGTGGATTACCAGGATGGCGGTTTCGCCTATTCCTGCGCTGAGTGCTGCCATAATTGGATGCTACAGAAGTCCAGATAATTATCTAACCTACCAGACTTGCAGCATCGAATACTGGCAGGTACATAGCGATCACGATGACGCCAACAATTCCGCCGATGACAGCTATCATCACTGGCTCAATCATAGAGAGTAGGGTCTTCACAGCTAGATCTACTTCCTCCTCATAAAACGCACTAACTTTTAGAAGCATGTCATCCAATGCTCCAGTTTGTTCGCCAATCTGAATCATTGAGATAACCATCTTGGGAAAAAGTCCGCCATCTGCCAGTGGCTCTGAAAGTTTGCGGCCCTGCTCAACACCAGTACGCGCTGAAACGACGAATTTTTCGATAACCTTGTTGCCGGAAGATGCCGCACAGATATTCAAGGCCTCGAGCAAATTTACTCCAGACGTTAGCATAGTCGACATTGTATTACAAAATCGCCCAACAGCTAGCTTACGGAATAACACACCAAATCCAGGGGCGTTCAGCAGTTTGTTGTCAAGCCACTTACGCCCGTTCTCAGTTTTAATATATCGGCGAAATAGAAAGATTGAAGTGCCTAAGCCGATGAGCAGATACACCCCATCTGCTACTAAAAAGTCTGACAGGTCGACAATTTGCTGCGTCAACCAAGGTAGCTCCTTGCCGGCATCCTCATATTGCTTAGCAAAGGTGGGAACTACAAAGACCAAAAGCACCGAAATGACAGTAATGGCTACCGTCACGATCATGATTGGGTAAAACATTGCTGATTTGACTTGAGCACGTATTTTTGCCGCTTTTTCTATATAGGTGGTTAGCTTCAAGAGGATCTCATCCAAATTGCCGCTTGCCTCTCCAGCACGTACCATAGCCACGTACAAATTATCAAAAATTGAGGGAAATGCCTCGAGACTTTCACTCAGTGTCGCACCATTTTCGACTGCGTAGCGAATTTTTCCAAGGGCACGACCAAACATCACGGATGGTTGTTGGGACGCTAAGACACCAATCGATTGAATGAGTGGTACACCGCTGGAAATCATTGTCGAGAACTGCTTTGTGAAAACAATAAGCTCTTTGTCAGATGGTGCGCCACTTCCGAGCTGAATCTGCAGCTTGCCCTTGTCGTCTCGAAAGAAAATTTTTGAAAAAAAATCTTGAGACTCGTCCTCGGGACCGTCAAGTTTTACGGCCGTGACGGTGATTGGGCGCATGCGCATTTTAGTTAGTTGCGCTTTTGCCTGGACGGCTGTGGCAGCCTGGATTTTACCCACCTTCACCCGCCCACGGAGGTCTTTTGCTTTGTACTTAAACTCAGCCACGATTTACCTTAAGCCCCCTTTTTGGGTATCAATTTACTCTTTGAGTGAACAGCAAGCCCTCTTTGGTCGCGTTTTGTAATCATTTCCTCTAGCTCTTCCGGCTCTGGCGAGGTTTCGAGAGCTTGATCGAGGGTAATCAACCGCCTCTCTATGAGGCTCATCAGAGCTCGGTTCATGGTTTGCATACCCGAATCCTCCTGCCCGCTTTGCATAGAGGAATAAATCTGATGTAACTTGTCTTCGCGGATTAGATTTCTAATCGCTTTGTTTGGTATGAGTATTTCCATGGCCATGACGCGCCCACCTGCGGTGCTTGGTATTAGGGATTGACACATGACTCCGGCGAGAGACAGAGAAATTTGGGCTCGAACTTGTACTTGTTGGTGAGGAGGAAATACGTCGATCAATCTGTTTAATGAGCTGATCGCCGTATTAGTGTGCAGAGTTGCCATGACCAAGTGACCGGTCTCCGCGGCGGTAAGGGCGAGGCTAATAGTTTCTAAATCTCTTAATTCACCCACTAAAATTACATCGGGATCTTCCCGAAGGGCACTCTTCAAAGCACGCGCAAACGATTTCGTGTCCGTGCCAATCTCGCGTTGATTAACGGTACATTTCTTATGTTGATGAATAAATTCAACTGGATCTTCGATGGTGAGTATGTGGCCCTGTCGCGTATCATTAATATGATTTATCATCGAAGCTAGGGTGGTGGATTTGCCAGATCCTGTAGGCCCGGTAACGAGCACTAGTCCACGAGGTAAAGTGCAGAGGTCTTTAAGCACTGGAGCTAATCCCAATTGGTCCATCGTTGTGATTCTTTGAGGAATCACCCTGAATGCTCCGCTCACCATGTTTCGTTGCATGAAAATATTTGCGCGAAATCGCGCTACATTCGTTATAGAAAAAGCAAAGTCTAATTCTTTTCCTTCTTCAAATTCTCGGCGCTGCTCTTCTGTTAGAACGCTGTAGCAGAGAGATTTGGTACCGTTGCCGTCAAGTGGAGGCAACTCTACGGGCAGTAGATTTCCATGAATGCGCATGCGTGGTGGAGATTCGCTGGTGATGTGGAGATCACTGCCGCCCTGATCCACAAGTGCCTTCAAAAGCTGTGGGAGTGAGTAGTTCATGCTGCTCCCTTTTGTTGCGTCGTTTTCTTAGCGTGTTGATTGTCATCGGAGTCAGAGGTTGTTGTCTTGATGATCTCATGGACATCGACGATACCCTGGGCCATTTTGTTCAATGCGGATTGGCGGAGTGTTCGCATTCCATTTGCCATAGCAATCTTTTTGATTTTCATCGCAGGTGCATTATCAAGGATTGATTCACGAACAGGATCATTGAGTTTAAGCACCTCATGTACTGCGACGCGACCTTTGTTGCCAGTGCCATTGCAATTAGGGCAACCAGCCCCTTTGTATGCTTTCACCTTGTCTGCGTACTGAGGGTGGATACCAAGTTCGATCATTATCGTAGAGTTGACGCTATCATCTGGAACACGGCATTTCTCACAGATTTTTCGCATAAGTCGTTGAGCTGTCACACAAGTCAATGCCGACACTAAATTGAACGATTCAACGCCCATATTTAATAAACGTGAAATGGTATCTGTAGCGCTATTGGTATGCAACGTCGATAGGACCATATGCCCTGTAAGTGCAGCTTTGATCGAAATTTCGGCAGTTTCTAGGTCGCGGATCTCTCCCACCATGATAATGTCTGGATCCTGCCTGAGAAAAGACCGGAGTGCGGAGGCAAAATTTAACCCTATATCTGGTTTCATTTGAACCTGGTTGATACCCTCCAAGTTGTATTCCACTGGATCTTCGGCAGTCATGATATTATCAGACTCCTGATTTAGTTCAGCTAACGCTGAGTATAGAGTCGTAGTTTTACCCGAACCCGTAGGCCCAGTGACTAAAACCATCCCGAATGGGTTATGAATGGATGATTTAAACTTTTGAAGCTCTTCGTGGTCGAATCCTAGTTGCGTCATATCAGTCTGGAGATTTGATTTATCCAGGATCCGCATAACGGTTTTTTCGCCATAAACAGTCGGCAAAGAGCTTACCCGAAAGTCTACTGGTTTGCCGTCGATAGTGATGTTTATGGCCCCGTCTTGGGGAAGCCTAGTCTCCGCAATGTCTAGATGGGACATAATTTTTATCCGCGATATTAGCGGAGCTTTCATGGAAATGGGCGGTCGTGCGATCTCATGGAGAACACCGTCAATCCGTAGCCGAATCCTGAGATAGGACTCATACGGTTCGATATGAATATCAGACGCTCGTCTAACTAAGCATTGAATCAGGATTTGATTCACAAGCTTAATGATGGGTCCGTCGCCTTTTTCGTTATTTGAAATGTCTTGGCGTTCGACTTTTTGCTGGGCTCTAGTTTGGACGTCGCCCGCTTCGTTTAAAGCCTCAATGTCCAGAATTTTGCGACCGTAGTATTTTGTGAGAGCCTCGGTGATACGGAGCTCGCTCGCCAATACAGGTTTTGGAAAAAAACCGACAGAAAATCTTATGGCATTTATTGCGTTCTGGTTTCTTGGGTCACCTGTAGCGATGATGATGTTGTTGCCAGCGCGGTCGATAGGCAGAACTCTATGCTTATGAGCCAGGTCTTTCGGTAACAGGGCAACGATCGGCTGTGGAATTTCCATATCTTCGATTTTGGTTTTAGGGATTTTATAAAATCGTGAGAAAACGTCTAACACTGCGGCCTCAGGCATTAACTGAAGCTGCTCCACAGCGTGCATGAGAGTGATGGTTTCTTTGGCTGCAAGTTGTTCCGCGCGAATATAATCCTTATCGCTGAGGTGCGATCCCTCGATAAGATAAGTTTTCAGCGGATTGCTCATAGTGCTCCAAATCGTCCCTTGCTTCATCGGCAAGGGGGAGCACTTTGTTTAGATGATTCAATTTAGGGGGCTTGATTTTTGTAGATGAGCTTTGGATGCACGTGTTTGTGACGCAGGTATCGCAATTGTAAGTTAGCCAGTAAGGGTAGAACTTGTTTGCGATTATGCCCATCCTTTAGGCTTTGCTTGATTAGCTTTTTAATCAGCCGGTTAGCTTTTAGCGGGTGGAGTACAATCCCGGAGCTCAAGTAGTGGAATGTGCCAAGATTGAAAACATATCCTTGAAGGATTGTTTTTTTCTCAATTCCACGGAAATGCTCCCTTGGTTTAGCGTGAATCGAAATTCGTGCTGAATCGATTAAGTCAACTAGAGTCATTTGCTTTTCAGATATTTTATGAATTTGGTACAGGGAATGCCTAAAATGACTCAGAGAATCTAAGGCCTCTGCCACCTCTATCGGGAGCGCAGGGGACTCCTGCTGAGCTCGCGAGAGGAAGAGTTGACATGGCGTTAAGCCAGAGTAAGTGTCGCAGTTGGATCCATGTCCGTTTAATTTTCGATCGAAAATAAAGTGATCGAAGAAATAGGTGGTACGTGAGTCATAGAATGGGTCGTCATGAAAAACCTTGCCATTCTCTAAGTGAAACCTCTCGTGTGCAGTCACGATTTCCGCCGTTCCGACGATGTCGTGAGTCCAACCGATCAGTTGCTCGAGCAGTTCTTCAACGTCTCCGAGTTTTTCTTTCAAGCTAGCAAAACGCTCTCTTAGTGGAATGCGGCACTCAACTGAGTCTGATGTTACAGACGCCAAATTATTAACTGTTACGAGTTCTTTGTCTGCGGTTTCCAACACCACTCGAAGACCTTTTCACCAGCAAAGGGTAGACGTATTTTGAAGGGTATCCAGACGAATAGTCTACCTCGGCCACAGGCTTTTTGCATAACTAAAGACGCAGTATCATTAGCTGGGATTGGATCTGGGTTCACAGAGACGATGTCGTCTGTTGGAATGTAAACGTAATGGCGTAGGAAATGACGCTGGATCTGTCGTTTCAAGGTGGGGTCTTCATCGGCACCATTAGGCACCACTTCCGGGGTGAAAGACGGTGCGTCAAAGATAGCCCAAGCGGCTAAGAGTGCCGGGTGTGCCGACCAGCCAATGGCTGCCAAAATTGGCAGAACCACTGTCAATGTCCAAGCAGTTTTAGGGGACTGACGATTGGTCATGGGGACGTGATTTTCCACCTTGGTTCCACAGCACCTCAGGCACTCCTAGGGTCATGCTGATGTGCCGAGAAACTACAAAAAGCCAGTCGCTAAGTCGATTTACATAGATGCGTGGCTCTTCACGCAATGCCTCAACGCTGCCCAAGCGGACGATGAGTCGCTCCGCTCGTCGGCAAACGGTGCGGCAGATGTGGGCAGCTGAGTTAGCTTGGTGGCCGCCCGGTAATACAAAATTCGACAGCGCTGGTAAGGACTCGTTGTAACTATCGATTTCGGACTCTAGGCGCCCAACGCTCGCGGCAGACACCAAGTTTTGTCGCTCAGGCCTGAGTCTGTCGGTGGGCGTTGCGAGCTCACCTCCCAAATCGTGCATCTCATTCTGTATCAAAGTTAAGCGTGAGACCAGAGATGCAAATTTACCAGGTTCGGTGTCTCGGAGCACATCGCGAAGCCAACCTAGGTAGCTGTTGAGCTCATCAATCGTTCCGTAGGTCTCAATGCGTAAAGAATGCTTGGGGACCATCGTGCCATCAGCCAGCATCGTGGTCCCCTTGTCACCGATCTTGGTGTAAATTTTTGTAAGCCGCATAAAACCGCATGGGTCGGTAAAATTAGCCGCCTTGATTGACGGTGCTATTAACCGAATCACGAAGTTTATCAGATGGGTGAAAAGTCACAACCCGGCGCGCGGAAATTTCAATCCGATCGCCTGTGTGGGGGTTGCGGCCCGGACGGGAGCGTTTTTCTTTCACGGTCCATTTACCGAACCCAGAGATCTTGACCTCTTTGCCTTCTTCTAGCCGAGATTTGATCTCCTCAAGGATGATCTCGAGGATCTCCTTGGCTTCCTTGACAGGATAGCCGACTTTGTCACGAATCATCTCAATCAGAGCGTCTTTGGTGAGGGTACCTTCCACGGCTTGAGTCTCCCTGTCCGTTAAACTCCGACGCCCGGCAGGTGAAGTCATCGCTAGCCTGGCGTCGACTACTGGTTAACTAGCTCTTAAATATTAACAGGTTCTCTTTCCTGCGAGAAGATAGTGTAATGATTTTTTTGAGGTTGAGGAGTAGTATGCCCTCTTTGGGTACTGGGGAGGTCTATGGGACAGTCCAAAAAACGCGTTCTCACCGGCTCGCGTCCGTCGGGGACGCCACACTTAGGTAATTATTTCGGCGCCTATAAGCCCCTCATTGACCTACAGAATCAGTACGATTTTTTCTTTTTTCTTGCCGATTTTCACTCGTTAAACGGCTCTGATACGGCCGCTGAAACGAGGCAGTATTCGTTCACCTTGCTTGCGACTATGCTCGCTTGCGGTCTGGACCCACAAAGAGGGCTCCTTTATGCTCAATCTGCGGTCCCTGAGGTATGCGAGTTGGCTTGGATCCTAGGTTGCCAGGCACCTTACGGTATGCTGACGCGTGCTCACTCCTTCAAGGATACCCAGGCTAAAGGCATCGATGTCAACATGGGCGTATTTAACTATCCGGTACTGATGGCCGCAGACATCCTTATGTTTGACGCTGACGTGGTGCCAGTGGGGCAGGATCAAAAGCAGCATTTAGAGATGACGCGCGATTTTGCTCAGCGATTTAATAACCGTTACGGGCCCTTGATGCATTTGCCAGAACCATTGATCTCGGACGATGTGGCTGTGGTTCCAGGGACAGACGGTGAGAAGATGAGTAAGTCTAAGAACAACACTGTCGCCATTTTTGCCACTGACAAAGAGTGGCATAAGCAAGTCATGTCAATCGTGACGGGGTCGGCCGCATTGGCGGATTCTAAAGATCCCTCCAGCTGTAACGTGTTCGCATTATACAGGCTTTTAGGCTCCCCAGCTGAGGTCGGTCAATTGGCCGATAAATATAGGGCTGGAGGTTTCGGTTATGGCCACGCGAAGCTTGAGCTTATTGAAAAGATCAAGTCGGTTTTCGGGCCTATGCGTGATCGGTATTTTGAGCTTATCAAACGACCTGATGATCTCCGTGATATCGTGCTCACCGGATCAACTAGAGCTAGAGTCCTTGCCAGAGAAAAGCTTGAGAAAATTCAGCATGCGGTCGGGGTTATTGGCCGCCCGTACTAACTTGATCGTAGGCTTTGACTATGCAAGCGCTTCTCCAACAGCTTGGCCAGGTGGTTGCTAAGCGCCAGTGGCGCATCCTGGTTATACTAATGGCGGTTCTGCGGCTGTTGGCGTGCGGCGCGGACCAAAACATTCTTGGTCGTACTGTGCCTAGCGAGCACAAGAAGGACTTTGAGAATCAGCTCGATATGGCCAGGACGAATTATGACCGTGGAAAGTTTGATGTCGCACTCAGGCACGCGAGTAACGCTCTAGCTTTGAATCCCGAATCTGAGCAGGCGTCCATACTATATGGTTTCATCAATCTCGGCTTAGCCGGCGGCGACCCTTTCAATTTGGCTCAAGCCCTGATCGCCGCTAAAGGTGCAAGTGGCGAGGGGGCTGCAGCCACAATGACAGCCCTCAAAACAGCCATTGGCTTGACTATGGATGAGCTTCAGTCGCTCGGTACCCTAGATCGCACTGTAGAGGATTTGCCGTTAATCCTTCCATCCTGTGCTGAAACTGTCCGATCTTCAGTGCCTCGATTAAATTATCTAAATGAGGCGGTTTTAGCCACGTGCCCATTTGTGTCTGAAAGTGTGCGTAGCAAGCTTGATCTGCGGCAAGTATGCAATAGTACGACGCGCGAGAGGCAATACGCGGATCAGGCCCATTTCCTGTGGGCATTTACCCATCTGACTGAAGCTGTTATTTTCAACCAGGTATTCACTTACGCAACCGTATCTCCACCGCAAACCAATCTGCAGCTGAGGGTTGCTCGAGTCACGGGAAGCAATCAAGCAGCTAATAATCCAGATACCTACATTAATGCCATCAGTAGCTTGAATAAAACAATGCAGTCTATCCTGCCATCGAGTGGGATTTGCTCCGCCTCTGCTCGTACGACCCAGTTTTCTGCAACTGTATACGATCTTGCCGCTGTCGATGCTGGATTTGCCCAGTTGGCTAAGGCGCCTGCATCGGTCCGAGCGACCCTAACTACCGCGCTTGGAAGTATTAGGAGTGGCCAAGATAAAGTCGCGGCATCTGGCGACTCTACGCAGGCACTTCGTGGTCAGTTGGGGGGGGGGATTGCGGAGAAGGTAGCAGCTAGCATTGATAGTCAAGTAGCAAGCCTACCCACTCCTTTGTCTGATGAACAAAAAACCAAACTCTGTGGCTCCTTTGGCGAAATCGCCGCTGGTTCAGGAAAGACGTCGAAGGTTTGTAGCCAGTAGGTAAGGCGTGTTCGAAGTCTTGCTGCCCTAGGGGCCAAAAAATTTGGTCTGAAATAGATTTTTTTGTCATTCTTGACTACCTGTCCGAACTGCCTAATATGGAATCTTAATATCGTTTCATCTAAAAACTATAGTCTTGATCTCATAGAGTTTCAAACCAAGGGTCGGTTGGGGGTGTTGACGCATGATCGAGGTAAACGGTCTGACTAAGCGATTTGGATCAATCCAGGCGCTACGAGATGTGTCATTCAAGGTTGAGCCAGGTCAAATTGTTGGATTTTTGGGCGCTAACGGTGCAGGTAAGACGACAACAATGGATATCATGTGTGGCTGCATAGGAGCAGATTCAGGATCGGCTAAGATAGCCGGTTTTGACATCATGGATCAGCCTTTGGAGGCTAAGAGACGATTAGGTTATTTACCCGATGTCGCCCCCCTCCATCTGGAAATGCGCGTAGCTGACTATGTGACATTCGCGGCACGTTTACACAAGGTTCCGGCGGTGCAATTGCGTAAACAAGTCGATGACGCTTTGGATCGCTTGTCATTAGGCGATGTACGCCATCGTTTGGTTGGAAATCTTTCAAAAGGTTATAGGCAGAGAGTGGCTTTGGCACAGGCTATTGTGCACAACCCTGAGGTTTTAATTCTAGATGAGCCAACAGAGGGTTTGGATCCTAATCAGATATTGCACATTCGCGAGCTGATCAAATCCCTTGCGGGACAGCATACTATTATACTCAGTTCACACATCCTGAGTGAGGTGCAAAACACCTGTGATCGAATCGTCATTATCCATAACGGTGTCGTTGTTCAGCAGGGTTCCGTAGAGGAGTTAGCGCGCCAAGCTGAGGCGGGCCGCATATACCGGATGCGCGTCGCAAATAATGTCGATCAATTGGCCCGCGATTTGGGCGCTATCAATCAATTGAGCGGTGTGAGACTCACTGATCCGAAAAATGGTGAGTTGGAATTCGGTTTGGCCAAGGCTGCCGATGAGCAGGTAATAACCGAGGTGTCTAAAGTAGTGGTGAACGGCAGCTACGGGCTTCGCGAGCTGACGCTAAAGACACATTCCCTTGAAGATGTTTTTTTTCAACTTACACATTAATGACAATAAACACATGAGTTCTTGGAGGTCACAAAATAATGACGGCAGTATTTACTATCGCATGGCGTGATATACGCGCCACATTCGCATCCCCAAAAGGCTGCGCTATTTTCTTCTTCTTTCTAGGGTTCATGGGTGTTTTCTTCTATAGTTTTCTTCATACCTTTGTCGATATCACCCAGCGGGCGCCGATGTATGGTGGTGAAGCACCAACCTTAGAGCAATTACTCCGCGCGCTTTTTTACAATTTACACTTTATTTTGGTGCTCGTGATTCCAGCGGTCACTATGTCCTCTTTCTCGGAGGAGAGGCGGAATCAAACAATTCGTCTCTTGCAAACCTCGCCGGTTACAGCTACCCAGATCGTTCTCGGCAAGTTTATCGCAACGGCCGCTATTTTGGCGCTAGTGCTCGCATGTTCATCCGTCTATCCCTTATACATTAAAGCCTTTGGTAACCCTGATGGCAGCCTGATTTTGACAAGTTACCTTGGGATCTTTCTTTTAATGTGCGCCCAATTAGCATTTGGCCTGTGGGTGTCCTCGATGACAACCAACCAGTTCATGGCATTTCTGTTCACGATGTTTGGGCTCTTCCTGCTTTTGATACTAAACTGGCTGGCGCCTAGTTTTAACAGTGGGAGTCTATTTGAAGGTGTCCTCAAGTATATTGCATCTACAGACCATTTAGACATGTTTTTCAAAGGCATGCTTACGGTCAATGACACCGCCTACTTTGTTTGTTTTGCTGCTCTTTTCCTGTTTTTTACCAACGTCGTTTTAGACTCGCAGCGCTGGAGGTAAGCTAAGATGAAACCTGGTCTACTAATTTTGCCCTTCTTAGCTGTACTTGTCGCTGCACTCGGCACCGCCGTGGGCTCGGCTTTGCCTGAACATCAATGGATTCTTCAACTCACCTGGGCTTTGTCGGCAACAATTGTGACCTTGTGGGTGATCATGGACATCGATAATTTCAAGTTACTGTTCCAAAGAAAAGGTGCCAAGTACGGAGCAAGCTCCGGCTTGGTGGTACTTCTGGGTACATTGATCATCGTCGGTGTTGCCGTCTTGGCGGCCCGCCCAAGGTTTAACAAAAGTGTAGATCTCAGCAGAGACAAATTGAACACTTTGTCAGACCAATCTGTCAAAGTTGTTCAACAAATCAAAGATACTGGAGATTATGTTGCGGTCAAGGTTTTCACCACTGATGAGAAGGTCGCGACTGATTTGCGAGACACTCTTAATTTATATCAGGCAAAGGGCGCTGTATTAAAGATTGAGTTTATTGATCCACGATCAAATCCCACTGCCGTATTAGCGGCAAAAATCACCGATCCAAATACAGCTATATTCACATATAAGGGTCAAGAAAAACGTCTAACCGCATTTAGTGAGGAGAAAGTTACTAATGCGCTAGTTAGTGTGCTTAAGAATAAGACGAAAAAAGTCTACTTTACAAAGGGACATGGCGAGGGCGCCCTAAAAGGTAGCGATGCTACGGGGTTTGGGCAGATTGCTGCAGAACTTGAAGGTAATAAGGATAATGTCGAGGAACTGTCTTTACTAGAAACTGCGAAAATTCCAGAAGACGCAGACCTCGTTGTCATCCCTGGACCGAAGTATGAATTCAAGGAAGAGGAAACCAGAATTCTCGAGGACTATCTGAAACAAGGCGGCGCGTTGTTGGTAATGACCGACGCACTTGTTCCTGTTTCCTCTTTAAATAAACTTTTGGAAAAATTTGGTCTTAAGTATCAGGACGATTTACTGATACTGGCACCTAACGACATTAGGGCGCAGATGATTGGCCAAAACAACGCTATTGTCAGCGAGTTTGATGAGTTTAGCCCGATATCCAAGGACTTTTCACGGATGTCACAGGTTCAGCTGGTTTTTCGTAACACTCGCTCGCTTGAAGAGTTAAAGGAAAACGTAAATAAATTTAAGGTCGAAATGGTCGGTAAGACCAGTAAGGATATGATCCGAGTCAAAAACGTCAAATCCGCAAGTGATTTAGAAAATCTTACGGAAGACCGTTGGGAGACAGGCTCGTTTCCAGTGATTGCGGTGTCCACGGGTAAAGCTCAGGCTCCTGCATTAGCAACTGCAAGTTCTGATGATAAAGCTACCAAAACAGATGCGGCAAAAGGTGAAGGTGCCCCAAAAACTAAGGAAACGCGCATTGTGGCCACTGGATCAGTGGATTTTGCCGCGAATCAGGGCGCACAATTGGCGGAGCATCGGGATATGTTCTTGAACATGACCAACTTCTTACTTCAGGATGAGGATTTTATCTCTATTCGACCGAAAGACCCAACTAAAAGCACCATCCAGCTAACCTCTGCCAAGAGTCAATTAGTCCTTCTTTTCCTTGCCTTTATATATCCGTTCGTATTCTTAGGCGGCGGCACTCTTGCCTGGCTGAAGAGGAGAAGGGCGTGAATAAAAAGCTAAAAATTTCCGGCTTACTAGCGGTGATCCTACTTGCTCTAGGTGGAGTTGCTACCTGGGACGAATGGCAAACAAAAAAGGATCAAGAGCTTGAGGAAAATAAGAACAAGCTAACTAAGTTCAGGGCTGAAGATGTCGTTGATTTTCAATATCACTCAGAAATGGACACAACGATCCCCGTAGTTGAAGACGACCATAGTGCACAGGGCGTAAAGCCAGTCGACGTAGAGGTAACGAAGGTTGAAGGACTGTGGCGACTGAAGTCACCTGTAGATGCGCCCGCCGATGCGGGCACACTTGATAATCTTGTGAAGACTGTTACGGGCTACTCTTTTGCCAAGGTGGTAAGTGATGACAAAAGTCGCTGGGCCGATTACGGGCTTGCGCATCCGAAACGTTTTATAAGGATGAGGACTTCAGGGCAAAACCCCTCAGATTGGACCCTCTTTATTGGGGAAAAAGCTCCAATAGGCTATGAGGTATACTTTCGTACCAGTGACAGCGACAAAGTATATATCGGGAGTCAGCACATTCTCGTATCCACCACTAAAACAGCAGCAGAATTCCGAGATAAGACTATCGTTAAAATTGATGAGTCTAGGTTGAAGTCGCTACGGTATCAGCGTCGCGGCGAGCCCGAAATCGTGCTCCCCCGAGTGGATGGCAAGTATTCTATCGTTGCTCCAGAACAATTACAGGCGGACAGTGTCGCAGTTCGGGAATTTGTCGAAGATCTTGGCAACCTAAGAGCCTCTAACTTTGTGGACACGCCGGACGATACTCTAAAAGCAGCTCTGACCATGCCTGAAGTCTCAGTTGTTCTCAATGCGGATAACGGAGTGCCAACTGAAATTAAATTTCTAGAATTTGGTGGTAAAGTATTCGCCTCTGTTGACCAAAAGCCCACACTTTACGAATTAGGTGACGGTCTAAGGGACAAATACAAGCGTGACATTATGGATTTTCGCAACAGGCGGATATTAGAATCGGACATGGTAAGTGCCAAGTCTATTTCAATCGATGGACAGCTCTATAAAAATATTGCGGGAAGTTGGTACGCTTCGAGTGATTCTGAAAAGTTCGATGAAAAGGGGATTCTCAAGTTAGACGTGAAAGACAAGCCTTCTGACTTGCCTCATATTCGCGCGTTTGTAGTAGATTTAGAGTTTGCCAAAACTGACAAGTTTATTCCCCCGTCAGCTCCTGAGGCCAAGAATCTAGGGTCAGCTCCGCTGCATCATATCGTCCTAGGATATGACGATCCTAAGAAAAAACCCCTATCAATCGACGTATTCAAGATTGAAAGTGATAATGCAAACTACCTCGTGCGCCGCGCGGGTACAGATGTCATTTATCACGTGCCGGTGAGCGTTTTCGCAAGTATGACTCCGCCCGTGGCAGGAGCAAATACTGCGCCAGCCTCCGAAATGCCGATAGATGACGATAACGGCGCCGATCTAGGTGGAGAGGCCGGCTCTTTGGGCGCTATTGCGTCACCTAGTTAAGTAATTTTGCGCATTCTTAACAGCGCAAAAACCACGACGGTCACCAAGGCAAGGCTGATACCCTGGGAGGTGGAGAGTTGAGTCCAGGGTATCGTGCCTCTAAAATCATCCCGCAGGTATTCGAGTAAGAATCTTATCGCTGCGTACCCACCAATGCCCAGGACAGCACTAAGGCCGCGCGGCGCATGGCGATCGCCGCGAACTACACATACCAGGCAGAGTAGCAGCGCTAACGATGATTCCATGAGTTGAACGGGGTAGCGCGGAATATGGTCACCTAAATTTGGCAATACGACCGCCCAAAAGGGTGGGGCTTCTCCCGTAGACATTGGTACAGCCTTGCCGAAATCGTCCCCGTTTAAAAAGCATCCTACACGCCCTATCCCAAGAGCTAAAAGGCCAGCGGGAATTGCGCAGTCAAAAAGGGCGACGAGCGGCAAGCGGTTTTTTGCGGCGTAGATGCTACCGCAAAGTGCCGCTGCTAAGGCTCCGCCATAGAATGTCATAGGACCGAATCTGAAAAGGGCCAAGAGTGTTGCATGAATCCCCGTAACTTCTGGTTCCTCAATCAAAATGGATAACAGCCGTGCACCGAAGTAACCGGCAACGTAGCAAATTGCGAAGACTCGTGACAGCTGTGGCCAAGTCACACTTGGAACATTTTTGCGAGCAAGGCGCAAAAACAGCCAAAGTGACGCCAGGGCCCCGATAGCATACATCGCGTGCCAAGATGGCAATAAGAATGAGCCGTATCTTAAAAGAATTGGATACATAAGGATTACGGTAATCAGTAACTTGCCGCGGCGCAAGAGTGTTAGAATCTCAAATAACCGAAGATTGAGGAGTAATTTGTGGGTCGTCCTAAAACCCCAGCAGCCATAGCCGTCGCGGTCGGGATTTTCCTTTCTCGCATAGCCGGCCTTGTCAGAGACCGGGTATTTGCCCATTACCTCGGCAATTCTCTTGCAGCTGGAGCTTTTAAGGCGGCACTCCGCATCCCAAATTTCTTACAAAACTTATTCGGAGAAGGAGTCCTTTCAGCTTCATTTATCCCTGTGTATGCGAGGCTCCACGCTGAGGGCCAGACAGAGGAAGCTCGGCGCCTTGCCGGATCTGTGGCGACCATTTTGTTGCTCATTATTACTATACTTTCCGCGCTAGGAGTTATGTTTGCGCCAGTTATGATTGATATTTTGGCGCCAGGTTTTGAGGCTCCAGAGGTACGACAGCTTACCATAAACCTTGTCCGGATCATGTTTCCAGGTATCGCTTTACTGGTCATGTCGGCGTGGTGCTTGGGGGTCTTAAACAGTCATGGCTACTTTCTTTTAAGTTACTTGGCGCCTGTGCTTTGGAATCTGTCGATTATCGTGGCCCTGGTTTGGTCCGGTGCTGCCCAGGACTCCGGATTAGCCGCCAAATATGCCATGGTTGAAGATGTAGCTTGGGGGACAGTGGTGGGCTGTCTACTGCAGCTTGTCGTGCAGCTACCCAAAGTTTGGAAATTGCTGAAGGGTGTGAAAATTCAGTTCACCATCAAGGACCCTTCAGTGCAGAGGGTTATCAGAAATTTTCTACCAGTTCTTGCAAGTCGTGGCGTTGTCCAGGTCAGTGCCTATATCGACGGCATCATTGCAAGTTTTCTTGGTCCGGCAATTTATTCCGCTATGGCCTATGCCCAAACACTTTATTTGCTACCGATATCCTTGTTTGGCATGTCTGTCTCTGCAGCGGAACTTCCCGCCATGTCATCCGTAATTGGCAATCAAAAGTTGATCCATCAGCAAATTAGGCAAAAATTAGAGCGAGGATTGGCTCGCGTAGCTTTTTTTGTGATCCCGTCGGTCGGCGCTATGGTGGTTTTAGGTGATGTCATCATAGCTGCTGTCTATCAAACTGGTGCCTTTACGACCAAAGATGCCACCGATGGTTGGCTAATTTTAGGCGGATATGCCATCGGATTATTGCCATCAACTCTGGGACGACTTTGCTCAACGGCATTCTATGCTATTGGCGATTCTCGCACTCCTCTAAAGTTTGCCTGTCTTAGGGTCGGCTTAACTGCGTCACTCGGTGCAGCTGCTGCCTTAGTTCTATCTCGTGCCCTGGGCTTATCACTGATCGCCGGGGCCGCCATGCTAACAAGCGCAGCTGGACTCTCAAGCTGGGTCGAGTTCGTGCTATTAAGGTTCGCTGTTGTGAAAGTAGTTGGAGATGTGTCACTCAGTCCAAAGTTATTGCTGAAGTTAAGCATTACAACCGTACTTAGCGCATCGGTAGGTTTTTGTGCCAAAATGATTACGACCGGCCAAAACCCTGTTGCAGCTGGTGTCGTGATACTGGGGGCATTCGGTGGCTGCTACCTAGGGATCACTGTAGGTCTCGGAGTGGGCGAAGGCAAAGCACTCCGTGCCGCCATCGCCAAGCGTTTCCAATAAGAGCTAGTGGGCAACTGTTCCCGACTTCTCGGACACGGGAGCAGAAGCGACCTCTTTTGAGGTATCTACCATCAATCTCATCGCCGCTTCCGGCAAAACGGTACCGAGAGCGAAGTTCGCAGCAACCGTAACTCCCACTACAGTGGCGACTACCCAAGACCGCGTTGGGGTAAGGGGGGTGGGTAGATGCAGAGGCTCAGACATGTAGAGTCTGACTATAACCCTAAGGTAGTAAAAGAGTGAGATCGAGCTCCCTACCACGCCGATAATAACCAGGCCGGTTAGATGATTAATCATCGCTGCATTGAAGACAAAGAATTTACCGATGAAACCAACCGTCGGTGGCATACCAGCAAAACTAAACATACACACAGCCAGACCGAATGCTGCCCACGGATGAGTCTTGGCTAAGCCGGAGATGTCATCGAGTAGCAGGTTGTCGTTATCTTTGTTCTCTAACCACATGATAATACTAAAGGCACCGAGTGAAATAATCGTATAACCAACGAGGTAGTAGAGAACCGCAGCAACAGGCAAGTTACCTGTGCTCCCACTGCTAGCGCAAATTGCGATTGCCATGTAACCACTGTGGGCTATCGATGAATACGCGAGCATGCGCTTCAGACTCGATTGGACCAATGCCATAATATTGCCAAGAATCATCGAGATCGCAGCCGTAAACATCAAAGCTGGCAGCCAAACTTCATAGACCGAGGCGAGGCTACCGGCAAAGAATCTTGCGGCAAGTACAATGACCATTGCTTTCACTGTGGTAGCCATAAGGGCCGTGAGCCCTGTAGGCGCTGATTCATAAGCATCGGGTGCCCAAAGGTGAAACGGAGCAAGGGCAAGTTTGAAGGAGAGGCCAGCCAGCGAAAACACTACACCAACTTTGACCCAATTATGTCCGATCAATTTTGGAACTGCCTGACTCACCTCGCTCAATCGAAGTGAACCCGTTGACACGTAAAGTAGGGCGAATCCAAATAGAAGCAAGGCAGCGGCAAATGATCCGAGTACGAAGTACTTAATTGCTCCCTCTTGACTTCTTCTGGATGGATTTAAGTAGCCAACGAGAGCATAAAGCCCTATTGAAGACAGCTCTAATCCAACAAAAAGTGTTACCAGGTCTTCGCTAGCTACCGTGATGAGCATGCCTGTGATGACCATGAGATAGAGTGACGTAATTTCCCCACGGAAGAATTTGTCACTGAGAAACGTAGACTTGAAAAGCAGCGCAACAATCAAGGCTACGGTTAGGATTAGGCCCTGGCCGAAGCGAGAAAGCACCCCAGCTAGATAGCTACCGCCCAGATAAAAGGTCTCAACACCAGGAGTAGTGGCCAAAGTAGCGGCTAAGGCTGCTACTAAGCTAAGGACAAGAACTGTATATACGGCCTTCTCGCTGCCTAAGTGACGCGATACCCCCTGTAACATGGAGATCAGGGCGCCTATGCACAAGATCAGAACGGGGGAGGTAGTTAGGTAAAATTCAGAGGTTAGTGAAGGAATATTGAAGTTCAACGTCCCGTCTCCTTTTGATCTGCTCCGAGTAGATATTCAGATCCAAGCGGTGCTTCAGCGACAATTTTGTAATTCCGAAAGTTGTTTGCCAAATTTTCAATAGAAGGGCGGACTTTATCCAGGAACAGGTTAGGGAATACGCCCATCACCACGGCCAAGACAGCAAGTGGAGTAAGATAAGCAAACTCTCGGGGACTGAGGTCCTCAAGGGTTTTGTTCTCTTCATTATCAAGCGGTCCGAAGAGGATCTTTCGGCAAAGTGTCAGCATATATACAGCGCCGAGCAGCACTCCAAGTGCCGCCGTAGCGCCAGCGAGCGGTGACGATAAGAAAGTACCCAACAGGATGAGAAACTCACCAACAAAGCCACCGGTGCCAGGAAGACCAACCGAGCTGAGGGTAGCAACGATGAGCATGACAGCAAACCATGGCATCACTTTGGCAATACCGCCAAAATCGGCCAGCATCCTGGTGTGGCGGCGATCGTAGATACATCCAACTAGGAAGAACAGGGCTCCGGTGCTGATCCCGTGGTTGATCTGCTGATAAACGGCTCCGGTCAGCGCCTCAGCAGATAAGGCAGCTCCGCCGCTGACGACAGCAACCGAACCAATCACGACAAAGCCAAGGTGCGAGACTGAAGAGTATGCGACCATCTTCTTCGCGTCTTTCTGCATCCACGCTGTAAGTGCCCCGTAAATGATGCCGATCACCCCAAGTGCGACCATGACGGGAGCAAAGGTGGCAGTTGCCTGGGGGAAAAGAGGGATTGCAAATCGTACTAATCCGTAAGTACCGAGTTTTAACAGAACGCCGGCCAGGATCACAGATCCGCTGGTAGGGGCCTCGGTATGCGCATCGGGCAACCAAGTGTGGAAGGGAAACATAGGCACCTTGATGGCAAAGGCGAGCGCAAAGGCAGCAAAAAGCCACATTTGCGTGCTGTACTCAGCGCTAGTGCCATAAAGGTCAAGCAGGTTGGTGGTATAAATGCCAGTCTGCTGAAAGTGCAGCACATAAAGCACAATCATAGCTGCTAGCATGAGTAGCGAGCCTACGAAGGTATAAATGATGAATTTCGTCGTTGCGTAAATGCGATTCTTTCCGCCCCAAAGACCGATGATGAAGTACATCGGGATTAGCATCGCTTCCCAAAAGACGTAGAAGAAGACCAAATCAAAGGCGACCAGAGACCCGAGCATGCCGCACTCGAGAGTCATAAACAACGATAAGAACGCTTTTTGCTTTTTATCATCTACGTGCCAAACACTCAGTAAGATCAATGGTGTCAGGAAGGTGGTCAGCATAATCAGAAGAAGATTAAGCCCATCTACCCCCATAATGTAGCGGATGCCAAAACTGGGCATCCAATCATGCATTTCGGTAAATTGAAGTCCCGCTGTTTGAGGGTCGAAATAAAACCAAACATGCAGACTGGCAAGGAAAGCTAAAATCGAGCCACCCATTGAAACCCATCTTGCGATCGCAAGCTTGGGACTCAAGAGCACAGTAATCGCAGTCAGCAAGGGAACGAACGTCGTGATCGACAAAATGTGAGAATTGAGAAAGTCCATCTGTTGATAGCCTATTTGCTAGAAGTACTCAGAAAAACAACACGGACAGCATACAGACAATGCCAACGATCATTACCATGCCATGACGATGTAGGCTTCCAGACATGCGAAAGCTGCTTAGGCCGCCGATCAGCATGCAGGCTTGGCCAACTCCATTGACGATACCGTCAATGATAACGACATCGACTATTTTCCAGAGAAATTGGGCTATGTCGCGCAGTGGAGAAACGAAGTAGGCGTCGTAAAACTCATCGACATAATATTTGTGAGTGAGGACTCTATGTGCACCCTTGAGAGTTGATCCCAGGGAGTGGGCAAGTTTACTAAATCCGTCACTGTACATACCGATGGCTAAAATCGAGGACAAAGCCATCCCGACTACAGAGACTCCCATAATCCCCCACTCAAGAGAGTGAGGGTATTCCGCATGCAAGTGATGCCAGTAATCAGCAACGGATGGCGGTATGCTGATGACGGGATCCAAGTAGTGTTCGAACAACAGAGGTGCTGGGAATGGAAGAATATGCGGCACGTTTAAATAACCGACTCCCGCACTGAGGACCGCCAAGACAACAAGTGGACCCCACATAGTTACACTAGTCTCATGCAGGTGCTCTTGGGTGTGATGATCGCTGCGATTCTTGCCATAGAAGGTGAGCATCAGAAGTCGGACCATGTAGAACGAGGTGCAAACCGCTGCTAGAGCACCTAGGACCCATTGGATATGGTATCGATCCCCGCCAGTCCATGCTCGCCAAAGGATCTCATCTTTAGAGAAGAACCCGGACAATCCGGGGAAACCAATGATAGCCAGGACACCAACAAACATCACTAAATGCGTGATCGGCATGTACTTCCGTAGGCCACCCATTTCACGCATGTCTTGTTTGTGATGCATCGCAACAATGACGCTACCTGCCCCTAGGAATAGTAGGGCTTTAAAACACGCGTGCGTAAACAAATGGAACACACCAGCGCTATAGGCACCGACCCCGCATCCAAGGACCATGTAACCAAGTTGACTAACAGTCGAATATGCCAGAACTTTTTTGATGTCGTATTGAACAAGTGCGATAGTGGCCGCAAAGAGTGCCGTAATGGCACCAACGCTAGCCACGACCATTTGCGTATCTGGCGCAAGGTAGAACATGAAATTTAGTCTGGTCATCATGTAGATACCTGCGGTCACCATGGTTGCCGCGTGAATCAATGCTGACACGGGAGTTGGGCCTGCCATAGCATCTGGCAACCAGACATATAGTGGCATCTGAGCTGACTTGCCGCAGGCTCCTACGAAGAGCGCCAGGGTGATCCAGCCGATAGCCTCCAACTGCTCACCACTTAGATTAGCACTGGCCGTTAGAACCATTTCTTTGAGCTGGCTGAAAGAGATCGTATGAAAGTATTTGAAAGTTAAAAAGATTCCCAAAAGAAACCCAATATCGCCGATTCGGTTAACCAGAAAGGCCTTCATGCCCGCTGCGGCATTTTTATCGTCCTCGTACCAGTATCCGATCAGCAGATAAGAGCATAATCCCACTCCTTCCCAGCCGATAAACATTACGAGAAGGTTGTCCCCTAGGACTAACAGCAACATCATGAATACAAAAAGGTTCAGATAGCTGAAGAAGCGATACGTCGCGGCTTCTTCATGCATATATCCACCTGCGTAAATGTGGATCAGGCTACCTATTCCAGTGATTATCAGCAGCATCATGCCGGAAAGGCGATCTAGGATGAAATTGAAAGGGGCTTTGAAAGTCCCAGCTTCAATCCAGTCCATACCGTTAATAACTTGCGCCTCGCCTCCCGCCCCCATGAATTGCAGGTAGGTTATTAGGGCACAGACGAAAGCCGCGATCAGCGCTGCAGCGCCAAGAATGTGTGAAACGGTTGGTGAGACTTTTCTCAGCACCAGACCATTGAGGAAGGCCCCAAGTAAAGGGAAGAAGAGAATTAACCAAAACAACATCAGAGTCAGACCTCCCGTGCCATAGACCGGTGGTGTGGGGTTAACCGCGTAAAATTCTGAGGAAATTAGTATCAACAGTGCCGTATCGACGGAATAAAGCAATCACCATCGCTAGGCCAACGCCTGCTTCACATGCGGCGACTGTAATGATGAAGAAAACCATGACCTGTCCGTCTAGGTTCCCAAGCATCCGTGAGCCGCTTACGAAAACCAAATTAACTGCGTTCAGCATAAGTTCAATTGACATCAGGACCATGAGTAGGTTGCGTCTAAAAAGCACGCCAAGAGTGCCGCAAAGAAACATAAACGTAGCTAAAACCAAGTAGTGGTCAATACTAACCATGTGCCAGTCTCCGTGTGTCACCGTCCTTATTTTGCTCTTTCTTGGCGATCACGATCGCCGCGATAATTGCGAGCAAAATAAGCATGGATGCGAGTTCAAACGGCCATAGGTACTTAGTGAAAAGAACCATACCTACGGTGTAGGTGTTGCCTCCAGCGTTTTCGATTGCCTCCGCAGTCAAAGGTCCTGTCACACCGGTTGGCTGACCGAGCAGCAACATCCCTCCAACGACGAGAAAGCCAATAATCGTCAGCGCTAAAACTCCAACTTCGGGGGCTGACACTTGCAAATGCTGCCGTTGATCCGGTCCCAAGTTGAGAAGCATGATCACAAACATAAAGAGGACGACGATCGCGCCAGCGTAAACCAGTACCTGGATAGCTGCGACGAAATGAGCGTCCATAGAGGCGTAAAGACCAGCTAGGGAAAAGAGATCTCCAACTAGGTAAATTGCACTGACAACGGCATTACGACTTAAGATTACCATCATCGAGCACAGCGCGATGAGTGCAGCGAAAGCTAAAAATACGAGTTCTTGCGTCATATTGAAAGGAGTCTCCTACCTTCAGTTGCGTCCAGCATGTTCAATGAAAGCAACCACAAGCGTTGTCACCAAGAGATTGACCAGACCAACTGGCAACATGAATTTCCAACCAAGGGACATGAGCTGGTCATACCGGAATCGGGGCAGAGTCCACCGAACCCAAATATAAACCCAAAGGAAAAATGCTGCTTTAATGATGAGGCAGATAAAACCAGCAAGTGCGGCTAACCACTCCATACCTCCCACTAGGCCGAGTAGCGTGTCATAGGGGATGAAGGGCGTTTGCCAACCACCAAAGAACACCGTAGCTGCCAGAGCTGACAGAACAAACATGGCCACATATTCGGACAAGAAGAAAGCCGCAAATTTTGCTGAGTTAAATTCTGTGTGGAAACCCGCTACTAACTCGCTTTCACCTTCAGCCAGGTCAAAAGGTGCTCGGTTGGTTTCAGCGAACATGCAAACCAGAAAGAGTAGAAAGGAGATCGGTGCTTTCACTATGCCCCAGGACCATGGATAGGCCGACTGTGCAATCACCATTTTGTTAAGGTCGAGGGTGCCGAAGATCACAACCAATGGAATCAGAGACATCCCTAGTGGAATTTCATAGCTGATCATCTGCGCCGATGCGCGCAGAGAGCCTAGGAGCGAATACTTGTTGTTGCTGGCCCAGCCTGCGAGTGTAACTGCATAAACTGCAAGGCTAGAAATGGCGAAAATAAATAGAAACCCAACGTCGAGCCGGATCGGGCTCAAGCTTATCTTCTGTCCAAAAACGGTGAGGTCGTTGCCATAAGGTATCGCGCAAGCGACTACCAGAGCTGTGAATACCCCGAAGATCGGCGCAATGTGATAGACCACTTTATTAGCACCGCGCGGCACGACTTCTTCTTTAAAAATGAGTTTTATCGCATCAGCTGCCGACTGTAGGAGCCCGTATAACCTGAATTTAAATAGTCCGACGCGGTTTGGACCCTTCCGCCGCTGCATCATCGCAGGAGCGCGGCGCTCGGCCCACACCATAAGCGGAGGGACTTGCAAGCATAGGACCAAGATAATCAGAATCTTGACCACCGAGGCTATTATTTGAATAGCCGTGTCACTACTCAGAAGTGCAATCAGCTCGTTCAATCCCATTCCAGTGCTCCGCGTTTAACGACGTAGATGTAACCGCCAAAGAGCACGATCAGGAAGACAATGATCTCAGCGATGCCGAACCACCCCAGGTCTCTGAAGGTTATGGCCCAGAGATACAGGAAAACGGTCTCGATATCGAATAGAATGAACAAGATGGCCGTGAGGTAAAACTTCACGCTCATCTTGTCCTTCTCGCCGACGATCGGCACACCGCATTCGTAAGGTTCTTCCTTGATGCGATTGGGTTTCCTCGGGCCTGCAAAGTGTGCAAGACCACTCAGGATACCGCCCAAGCCGACACCGAGCAGCAGTACAATCAGGACTGGCAGGTACGGGTTCATGGAGTTTTATACCTTATCTTATCTTAGCCAAAACAAACGTCTCAAATTACAACTCAAAAACGGAGGAAAGCATAATGACAGAAAGACTCGGCGACAAGGTTCTGGTGCTAGGGTCCGGCAACTTCGGCACTTGTCTCGCGCAACACTTAGCTGAGAAGGGCTACCATGTCACCATATGGAGCCGCTCGCAAGAGGTCGTTGACTCAATTAACCAAGCACACAAAAATCCTAAGTATCTCAGTACCATTAACTTATCATCAAGGTTACGAGCAACCAAGATAATTGATCAGGCGTCCGTGGATGCGATGGATGTCGTCATCCATGCGACCCCGACGCAGACTATGCGGGAGGTCTTAACCCAGATTGCGCCCTTCTGGCGCCCCGGCCTACTGCTGATTTGTGCGGCGAAGGGCCTTGAGGTTGGCAGCCTTGAACTACCTAGCCAGATCATTGGGGAGGTGCTCGGAGAAAGTGTTGGGGAGCGTGCCGCATTTCTTTCCGGTCCAAGCTTCGCTAGCGAAATTATGTCCCGGCAGCCCACTGCAGTAACAGCAGCAAGCTACTCACAAGCAAGCGCTCAGAGAGTCCAGTCGCTTTTTCACTCTGCCCACTTTCGTGTCTACACCAGCGATGATCCCGTGGGATTGGAGGTAGCGGGTGCCTTGAAAAATGTGGTGGCGATTGCCGCCGGAGCCTGCGTCGGCATTGGCTTTCAGATGAACAGTAGGGCGGCGCTGATCACGCGTGGACTGGCTGAAATTATGAGGTTCGGTGTTGCGCTAGGTGCCAATCCCATCACCTTTAATGGGCTTAGTGGTGTCGGAGACTTATTCCTGACATGTACCTCAGAAAAGAGCCGTAATTTCAGTGTGGGCCATCGGCTGGGGCTGGGCCAACCTATCGACAAAGTGCTTGCTGAGATTGGCGTTGCCGAAGGGGTTGCAACCGCAAAAGCGGCTCATGATCTGGCCTTGAAGCTCCACGTTGATGCTCCTATCACGAGTGAGGTCTATCGAGTGCTTTACGAAAACAAGCCGATTGCCCAAGCCGTCATGGGGCTTCTTACTCGCGAGGCCAAACCAGAGGTCAGTTTCTAGCCGGTGGGTTTACTTGCATCACAGTCCCAGGCCGTGGCACAGTGGGTAGTCACAGTTCAGGCCAAGAGGGATCTCACGATATGCCAGACATCAGTTTTTTTGATCACATCGAGCGTTTCAATGCCATGTACCAGTTAGATTCGAACGTCGAGCCGACGTTGCTTGGACCTGAGCGCCTGCGCCAATTTCACGACATCATCTCTGAGGAAGTCAATGAGGGCCTTGATCTAGCGGGTAAGTACGAGGCGTTGCTCGGGGATGGCCAGCCTTTGGATGACGATAAGCGTCTAGCAGTTCTTACCGAGCTAAGCGACTGGCTTGGTGATTTGGTGGTGTACTGCGCTAGCGAAGCGCGTCGCTGGGGCTTACCGCTGGGTCGTATCCTAGACGTGATCATGCAATCGAATTTTTCCAAGTTAGGAGAAGATGGTCAGCCCATTTACGATCACCGAGGTAAGGTGATGAAGGGGCCAGGATACTGGAAGCCTGAGCCTAAGATTGAGGACCTATTACGCCACGGTCCGAAGTAAGCGAGCTTATTGTTGGATTAACCTCTATACTGAAATTTAGAGTCCATGGCTAAAAAACAGGTCAAAAAGGTTACAAAAAAATTGGCGGCAGAGGTCGATGCCTCGGCCGAAGTAATCTCCCGCGTTCGTAAGTCGGCGAAACAGATTACGACGAGTAGCACAGCGGAGTACTTCGCCAAAAACCTCCAGCAGGTTGGTTTTTCGTCGCCGGTGAAAGCGGTTCTCACAACGCTAAAGGAGGCCTTAGACAACTCGTTAGATGCATGTGAAGATGCCGGGATCTTACCTGAGATTCGTCTGCAAGTTGAAAAGCTTGGACCTGGGACACTAAAAAATACCGATCAAATTCGAATATACGTGGAAGACAATGGTCCGGGAATCGATCCGGATGATGTCGCCAAAGTATTCGGAGAATACCTAGCGTCATCTAAATTCGGACGTGGCCGCTGTTCTCGCGGTCAGCAAGGAATCGGGATTTCAGCCGCGACTACTTGGGCCATGCAGACCACGGCTACCGGCGCCAGGGTAGTTACAAAGACAAAAAGTGCACGCAAGGCATTTACGTGTGTAGTTGATATGGACCTGAAGAATAACAAAGGAATTCTGCGCGACAAAGGAACGGTGGAATGGTCAAGTCCACACGGCACAAGTATCGAGTTTAAGCTTGATGGAAGGATCCAGCTTAACGGTGAAGGTGGCCTGCTGAACTACATACGCAGCACAATCCTGTTAAATCCACACATGACTTTACACTACGAAATTAGTGATGTGCCCTCAGCGTCCGTCGATCGAGTAGTCAACACTGTACCCGTTGTGCCTCAAGCAACCGAACCCCATCCTCACACGATGAAGCTTGGTGAGTTCATGTCGCACGCCCGTCTATTTGGCAGGATGAAGACAAGTGTATGGCTGAAAAGGGGATTTTCACGTGTCACAGATAAGGTTCTGCAGGACCTAGTGAGCCAAAAGGGTCTCAAGCGTAAGGTGCTAGACAGTTTTGTTGACTCGTTACCTGATGATGAGTTCAAGGCTTTATTTTCTGCCATACAAGCGGTCGACCTGCTGCCACCAGCCACCACATCCGTGTTGTCGGTCGGTGAGGATGGACTGGCACTGAGTATTAGGCGCATTGGAGATATAGACTTTTTCGCTGTTCTTTCGCGTAAACCAGTCATTTGTGATTTCAAACCGTTGCAGGTAGAGGTAGCGATTGCCCGTTTACGGGAGCGACGCGGAGAAGATAACGAGGAGCAAGTGCAGGTCCTACGATTTGCTAACCGTGTGCCGCTCCAGTTTGATAAAGCCTCCTGCGCCATAGTTAAGGCTATTACCTCAGTAAATTGGAGGTCATATGGTCTTAAGCAGCCCAAAAATGGTTTGCCTTTAGGCCCCTACATTGTGGCTGTAAGCGTCGTGTCTCCCTTCATCAAGTTTAAGAATGCATCGAAAGAAACAATCGATGCGTCTGACGAGCTTGTTGAGGAATTGCGGCGTGCACTCATGCAGACGGGTCAGCGCCTCTCACGTTATCTCAGTCGCGAACACAAGGCCGGTGAATTGGAGCAAAGGGTCCAGCACATCGAACAGTTCGGTCCGATCTTGGTGGAGACATTGGGCAGAATCCTCGGAGCCTCAGACGAAAGGAAGCAGGCAGCTACTGCGGGTCTTGCGAGGATTCTTGAAAAAGACACAAAAGGAATCAAAAAAGATCTGGCAGATGCGGAGGGCCGTTTGGCCAGTTACCTTGAGGAGAAAAAATCGCGTTTGGCCGGATTCTTCGAGGGTTTGGATCAGGACGAACAGTTCACGGGAACTGATGCTGCCGCTCCAGCGCCAGTGAAGCCAGCAGCCAAGTCTGGCAAGGGAAAAGTTTGATATGGCAAAAGTTCAACAATCAGCAAAGCGCGTAGCTAAGAAACAATCTGAAATCATTTCGATGGGCACAGAACTATGTGAGCGCATGCTTTCAGATTTAGAGAAGGCAAAAAGGCCCGTGCTTACTGCCACAAAGTGTTCTTTAGATAATTCCCAATATAGTCCGAAGGTTGGCTACTTAACCCCAGGCAATAAAAAGGTGTCCTCGGAACTTAACGTAAGCTCAGTCAAAAAAATGTCACGAGCAATTTTCATGCTCGAAATTCTCCTCAGAAACGTCGAGATCGCTAACATCAATACTAAGCGTGAGCTCTATTACGTCGCTAAAGGCCTAGTAAAGCATGAGACAAAGCTGAGGCCGCTAGACTTCCAGGATCAAGATGAGTCTGATTCCGTAATCGATTTCATCTGCGAGATGATGGAGGCATATCGTGAGGAGCTAAACTGCGTTGCCGATGATCGCGGTGGTCAAACCTACTCGAAACAGCTAGTTGTGGTTGAAACCGAGCTAGACGGCACTCAGTCGACGATAGACCTTTCGACCCTCGGCACTGCGCCCTATCAACCGAAAAACCGCCCGCAGAATCTGACACTTCGGGCAAAAGAAAAAATTGATTTCTGCCTGATCATTGAGTCTCAAGGCACGGCAAATACTCTGGTGGCTAATGGCTTTACCAAGAGACACAACTCCATTCTTATTGGTGCACAGGGAGTGCCGTCTAATGCAGTAAGGGCTTGGGTCAAACGAATTCAAGAGCAGTTGCGAGTACCGCTATTCTTTTTTGGTGATCTTGACGCTTACACGATGCAAAACATTTATCGGACGTTAAGAGCTGGATCTGCAGCGTCGCTAATACGGAACTCTGATTTTTGCGCGCCAGAGGTGAAGTTTTTGGGGGTCTTGCCAGAGGACATAGCCAAGTACGATCTGGTGGACTACCCAGTAAAAGAGAGCGACTTACAAGAGGCGAGGGCTCTTAAAAAGGCCCGAGACGCATTGAGCAATGATCCATTCTTTAAAGACAAACGAAACAAAGAGCTGCGTGGCATTCTGGATTGGCTCGTCAAAAATAAACGCCGCTGTGAACAGCAGTCATTTATTTCGGTCGATCCTCGAGACCCTCAGATGATGGAAAAGATCATTATCGATAAGATAAAAAACGGTAACTACATCGATTAAGTTGGTCCATGAGTTCAGTTTTTGGATACCGTGGTCTGCTGGAAGGCGTCGGAGCCTGTCTCAACAAAGGGCGGCGCATTCAGTTAGCTGGAGCTTCTCAGGCACTAACTGAGCTTATCACGACTAGTTTGACCTGCGACCGCTCAGGGTACAATGCCCCGCTTCTTCTAGTCGTCCCGAGTGCAAAAGACATGTCTCCGTGGCTCAATTTTGCAGGGAATCTAGCTGGAGTTATGAGCTCAAGCGGGGTTGATTTCCGAACGGCAGTTCTGCCTTTTTTTTCCTCGTATGGCAATGATCGCTTCATCAATCATGCATTATCCCGCCGCCAACGCGTTTATGCCCTGGCGCAACTCCGAGACGCTCGAAGTCCACTGATAGTTGTGACAACTCTTCAGGCTTTGGCCCAACTAACGTTACCCGTCACTAGTGTAGTTGAATCCAGCCTTTCCTTGGTTACTGGTATGGAACTTGACCAGGATATATTGATCGCCCAATTAGAAGATCTTGGCTATTTACTCGGTGCGGCCGTCAATGAGGAAGGTGGGTACGCTATTCGGGGAGGTATTGTTGACGTTTACCCTGCTAATCAGGCGCTACCGCTTCGCCTTGAGTTCGTTGGGGATGTTTTGTCTTCGATCCGCGTTTTCGACCCAACAGATCAGAAGTCCAAGGGAACTATCGATAGGGCGTTGATTGCCCCGTCCGACGAAGTGCTGATGCCTGCTGCATTGCGCAAACAACAAACTCAAGTCTTATTTAGCCATCTTGTGGAGCACGAAGTCGCTCCTGTAGATCGTGACGGCTTAACCAATCAATTTCAGCAAGGAGTCAAATTTCACGGTTTTGATATGTTTGCTCCGCTGCTTCGATCGACATCAATATCGACGCTTGCAACTATTCCCCCATTGGCGACTCTGTTTTTCCCTCAGTCGATTGAAGCATGTAAAAACGTATTGGATGATTTTTTTCATGGTATTTCTGAGCACTTCGCTACAGACAAGGCCAAGCGCCTCGGATCACTGGCACCAGAAAAGCATTTTCTTTCGCCTAGCGGATTGTTGGAAGAACTATCGGTGCGCAGTCGTGTGATTGAATGCGGCAATCCCTATGCATCGGACACGGCAGAATTTTTACGGCTAGAGGCAAGATTTGTCCTGCCCGGTGCCCCCGTAAATAAGTCTCAGGGTGCGGAGCTTTTCGACAAGTGGCTCGAGCTGATTACTCGTGTGCTTACGGACCATCATGGAATCGTGGTCCTAGTTGCTCAGCACGATGAGCAGCGTGAGCGTATGCTAAATTTACTTGCACACAGAGGGTTTGACCCCACTGTCGAGCCTGAAATTTTGCGTCTCGTCGCTGAGGGTTCAAACATATTGCCCGGCATTTATGTCGGTCCAGGCTCACTCTCCTCTCACCTTTGGCTCGAAGATCAGGCGACTCTCATCTTACCCGAACAAGTGCTCTTCGGAGCTCCACCGCGCCGCCCCAAGCCCGCCTCGCAGAAGCTGCAGAATTATTTAAATTCATTTGCTGACTTGAAAATTGGTGATTTGGTTGTTCACGTTCAACATGGCATAGGTCGTTATACAGGATTAACGACGCTTTCAGTAGCTGGTCTTAACAACGACTTTTTGCTCATAGAGTACGCCGGTGGTGACAAGGTTTACCTGCCGGTTGATCGACTCAGCTTATTGCAACGGTATAGCAGTGGTGGTGAGACCTCAGGTATCCACAGCTTGGATAAGCTCGGTGGTCTTGGTTGGGAGCGACGCAAGGCAAAAGCTAAGGGCGCGATTCAGGACATGGCAGATAAATTACTGCGCCTCCATGCTCAACGCAGCCTAGCAAGCATCAAGCCATTTGGTCTCGCAGACGACGAGTACCTTAGGTTTGAGGCGAAGTTTGCCTATGACGAGACGGAGGATCAACTTCGCGCCATCCATGATATCGAAGCCGATTTGTCGGCTGGTAAACCCATGGATCGCCTAGTATGCGGTGATGTCGGATTTGGCAAGACAGAGGTAGCACTTCGTGCAGCCATGCGTACCGTGCTGGAAGGGGCGCAGGTGCTGGTTCTGGTTCCAACTACCGTGCTTTGCTATCAGCACTACCGACTATTCAAGTCGCGCCTTGAGCCCCATGGTGTTCGCGTAGCTCAAGTAAATAGATTTGTTTCACCGTCAGCGATAAGAGATGCGACCGAAGGTCTCGCAGCGGGGGCGATTGACGTTTTGATTGGGACTCATCGACTCCTCTCTAAAGATGTGAAACCGAAAAAGCTTGGCCTACTCGTTGTCGACGAAGAGCAAAGATTTGGCGTCAGTCACAAGGAAAAGCTTAAGGAACTCCGCGCTGGTGCCCACGTTTTGACGTTAACGGCAACGCCGATTCCGCGAACTTTACATATGGCTATGATCGGTATGCGGGATATTTCCATTATAGCTACACCGCCGCATGATCGGATGGCGGTAAAAACATATATTGCGCGCTTTGATGAAACTTTGATCAAGGAGGCCTTGGAGCAGGAGATTCGTCGTGGAGGACAAGTGTTTTTTGTCCACAATAGAGTGGAGGACATTGAACAGGTAAGACTCTTTCTCAAGGCGATTGTCCCTGAAATCGACATTCGTGTAGGCCATGGGCAAATGGCCGAGCACCAACTGGAGCGCGTGATTCTCGACTTTATTGAGCAACGATTTCAGGTGCTTTTATGCACGACTATCATTGAGTCGGGCATAGATATGCCAAATGTGAATACTCTGATTGTGAACCATGCGGAGCGTTTTGGACTCGCGCAACTTTACCAACTTCGAGGACGTGTCGGACGATCCAATCAACAAGCCTATGCCTACTTTCTAACCCCGCCTGAGGAAAGCCTCTCGGACGACAGCAGAAGGCGACTAGATGTTCTAGCTGCTCATCAAGAATTAGGGGCTGGGTTTCAAATTGCTAGTCACGATCTCGAGTTGCGCGGTGCAGGCAATTTACTTGGCGGCGAGCAATCCGGTCATGCGGCTGCGGTTGGATTAGAGCTCTACACAGAAATGCTCGAGGACGCAATTCAGCTGCTGCGCGGAGAGGTGGTATCTGATCGCATTGATACTGAGATCAAGCTACCTGTAGCCGCATTGATACCTGTTAGCTACATCCAGTCAGAGCCTCAGCGCCTACAAATGTATAAAAAATTGTTTGCCTGCGACACCGAACAGGAGTTGCGGGATTTGAAACAGGAAATTCAAGATCGTTATGGCGCCTTGCCTTCCCCGGCGGCCCTGTTGTTTAAGGTGGCGAGATTAAAACAGCAATTGAAGGCAATCGGGGCTCTTAGGGTCACAGCCGGAAAAGGGGTGTGTGAGATTAAATTCGCCCCACTTGCAGACAAAGTGATCGACACGATACTTGGGACAATTTCGCGGCAGCCTGGACGTTACAAGTTAGGCCCCGATCACCGACTTCTACTTTACCTAGAAATCCCGGCAAACCCATCTATCGACGAACAAGATAAACTCCTCGCTGAAATAGCGAAATTGATCGCCCCTTTGGTAGCTAGCCTGCCGGGCTAATCGCAATCTCATGTGCTAAACTAGAGGCACACAGCATTTTTTCAGCTATTTAATAATGGGTTGCGGCTATATGCGTAAGTCTTCGTATCTAATAGCTTATTCTATTTGTTTTGGATTGGGTGCGTATTGTTGGCGTGTCAAGAATAGTGGGGTCACCGCACCACTCGAACGAGAGACTATGGCCGAGCCTGCGCCGGGCGCTGAGCACTTGGGAGCCTACTCATTCATAAAGGTTGGTGAAGAGACTATCAGCCAGGAAGATATAGAATGGGAATTTAAACAGCATGTTGACGCAGTAACGGAAACTGATGCGCTGACGCTGATACCTGATCTTGGCGACCGCTATGTCCAAGAGCTCACCCCTCTGAAGCGAGCGCTGATTGGAACCGCTATTGAGAGAAAACTACTTTTTGCCTTTTTAAAGCGTGATCATGGCTTCGATTACGAGCAGCCAACTAGATACAGTAAATGCCTAGCCGAGTGGCAGGAATCTGTTAGGCCTAACGAGTCTGGCCTTACCCGCTTCGATCGCGATCGCTTGAAAGCTAGACTTTGTGAACGCAGTATTTTGTCGCAGTATTTACAAGAACGTCTCTTTGCTGAGATTAAGATCGAAGAACGGGACCTACTCGAGTACTACAAAAACCACATGGCTGATTTCAAATTGCAGGAACAGGTGAAGATACGTCACATTCTTGCCGCCAACGAGGCGTCCGCCAAGACACTAAAATCACAAGCAAATGCCGCAAATTTTGAAGCGTTGGCCAGGCAGTACTCCATCGCTCCAGAGGGAGTCAATGGTGGAGTACTCGGGCCTTTCTCTAAAGGCTCCATGCCTGCGGTGTTTGAGGTGGCTTTTCACCTTAAAACTGGCGAAATCAGCGAGCTACTCAAATCCAATTATGGCTATCATATCATCCAAGTGATGCAGCATTTACCAAAACAGCAGAAGTCTTTTCAGGAAGTTAGGCATCAAATTGAGTGTACGGTACGACGGGTGCGGCAAGAGGAAATTTATGGTAAGTGGGTCGAAAAAGCGCTGGCCGCAATCGATGTGACGACTCCAAAAGCTGTTTGGTAAATCGGACGCCACCCTTTAGTTGCACGTTATCGCGTTGCTCTCTATCCTCTATTTGGTTGCGCACAACTGGGTCTAGGAGTGACTGCTACATGAGACTCTTATTAAATTTTGTCATGTTTTTCGCCTTAGTGCCGTCCGGCTTTGCAGCCGGCACATCAAGTACTGCCAGCGCTACGGAGGTGCTCCTAGACAAGGTTGTTGCCGTAGTTGATGGCCGCCCGATTCTCTACAGTGAAGTGCAACAAAAGGTAGACAAAGGGCCATTAGTGGTCGTTTCTGAATTCCCGTTGGAAGAGTCGGCACCAGCATATGAGCGTGCCTTGCAGGACTCGATTAATTTCAAGCTGGTTCTAAGCCGTGCTAAGGAGCTCGAATTAGACGTCCGTGACGACGAAGTTACCGAGGAGATCAAGGGATTCCTGGAAGTGCGGGGATTGAACCGCGAAGGGTTGCAAGACCATCTGCGTCAGACGGGTTCAACCTACGAGGAATACAAGCGTGACTTTAAAGATCAAATGATTTTGCGTAAATTTCAGGGCCGTGTCATCGCACCCTTGATCAAGATAACGGATAAAGATGTCGAAACTTACTACTTAAAGCGTGCCGGTGCCGCTGCCGATCTGATGGAGCTAGTACTACGTCAGGTGGTGATTAATGTCCCGGCTGGTGCCATTCCAGCAGTCGTAGAGGCCAAAAGGCGGTTAGCGGCGGAGGTGCACCAAAAGATCACAGATGGTATGCAATTCGTCGAAGCTGTTAAGCTATATTCGGACGAGGTGACTGGGCGGCAAACTGGCGGTTTAATGCCGCCAGTTCGTGCCAAAGATCTGATGACAGCGATAAAGTCTGCGGTGGAGTCTATCGATGCCGGGCAGTTTACTCAGCCAGTGCAGACGGCACTTGGCTTTCACATCTTTTTGCTAGAGGAAAAGAAATTCTCCGGAAGTCGCGATTTTCAGAATAAAAAAAGGCAGTTAGAGAACGAGCTTAGGGCGCATGAGCTACTCGAGCAAACGCGCCGGTGGCTGTCTGAGCAGAGACAGCGCACTAAGGTCGATGTACTTCCGGATTGAACGATCGTCAATGACCCGAGGTCGCGCTAAAATCTGGCAATAGTCTCGATTTTTGACCAAACAAGTTTTGATCCGCGACTACCCCGGCCGACTCGTCCTGCTCGTTGATGAGCTGGAAGGCCGAATGGCTTGTCAATCTCGGGCGTGATACAGCTGCCCCTCATCAGAGCATCGGCCTGATCACGACTTCGCATAGCGGAAGACACTTGAACAAGTTCGATCGTGGACTGACCATCACCGCCTCTGCTTACAGTATATAGTTCGCTTTCGCCACCAAACATCAGCACGGGACAAGCCTCTTCGGGGCTCCCGGAGTGACTCACAGTTATCCTGTGGACTACAACGGCCTGAACATCCTTACGTTCGGGTGCTAACCATTGCCGGTCATTGCCACGCCAGATATCCCCCAACCAGGTCAACCGCGGCCGGGAACTATCAAGCTCCGTCACAGGTAAGCTTTCGCTAATCATTGTGAAAGATCGCTCCCCATTGCGGCGGGCATCCAACCAGAGCGACGAACTAATTTCCGTGTCTTTTTCGTATAGTTTGATCTCAGCAACAAAAAACCCAGTAGGGGGCTGGGTCTTAAGAACGGCGTATGTCCGACCACCAGGTAACACCACGTACTCTGATCGCTGGCCAGGCTTTACGGAACCCAAATTAAAGCTTTTGGATTCGTTAGTTTCAACTCGCTCATGACTGACACATCTCACGAGAGAAATCGAAGATAAAAAAATCAACAGTGAGACACTCAAAAATTCAAGCTTAAGCATTGACACATCCGCCCATCTGATCTACAAGCCTACTCCTCAGGTAAGCCTGCTGCGAGCAAGCCAATGCCGAAAACACTACCTGGTAGTGCCTTTCGCTAATACGCCCTCTCAATAAGCTTACCCATAAGAATAACAGGTCATATGATACCTTTCCGCTAACTGAGTGGGAAACCGGAAACTATGGAAAGCCAGAAGATTCGCATCCGTCTAAGAGGCTATGATTACCGCCTGCTCGATCAATCTGCAGCCGACATTGTAGAGCGTGCAAAAAGGACTGGAGCTCGTGTAGCAGGACCCATCCCGCTTCCAACTGGGATTAACCGCTTCACCGTTCTTCGGAGCCCGCACGTAGACAAGAAGTCTCGTGAGCAGTTTGAGGTCAGGACGCACAAGCGTGTGATCGACATCCTAGAGCCAAAGCAACAAACAATCGACGCGCTCATGAAGCTGGATCTAGCATCTGGTGTGGACGTGGAGATAAAGCTTTACTAAGACCCCTTGGGTGCCTAGTGGGCAGACAAAGTATTAACCCCGATCACTGCCATTACCAGTGATCGATAGACACAAGTGACAGGTTGAAGGAATGACGACAGCCGGACTCATTGCCAAAAAAATCGGGATGACCCGCATGGTAGACGCCGAAGGGCATATGACTGCAGTGACTTTGCTACAGTTGGAAACCCAAAAGGTGACAAAGATTTTGTCTGAAGAGCGCGACGGTTACGTGGCGTATCAAGTTGGCTACCTTGCTAAAAAAGAGAAGCATCTAAGCAAGTCGGACACTACACGCCTGCGCAAGGTAGGTGTTCAGGACAATTTCACTCGCTTTAAAGAGTTTCGCGTCGATGCGACCGGTGATCTCGCTGTCGGGGCTACCATCGAGCTCGGGAAGTTTTTTGAAGGCGTGAGTGCTGTTGATATCACCGGTATCAGCAAGGGTTGCGGTTTTTCAGGCGCACACAAACGTTGGAATTCCGCTGTCGGTCGGATGACCCACGGGTCGCGCTTCCACCGTCGTCCTGGGTCACTTGGGATGCGTTCCACACCGGGTCGCGTATTCAAAAATCGCCACCAACCGGGCCAAGAAGGTAACACGCAGACTACTATCCAAAACCTTCAGGTGTTGGATGTTGATCAGACCAACAGCGTAGTTGCAGTTCGTGGGTCTGTGCCTGGACACCGCGACGGCTTCCTCATAGTCAAACCGTCGATCAAGGCAAAAACCAGCAAAACAGCTGCGCCTAAGAAGTAAGTACAGGGGACGAAATCGATATGGAAATACAAGTCTACAATATCGCCGGTAAGGCCCTAAAGAAAATCCAGCTGCCGGACGAGATTTACAATGTTGAAATGAATGGCGCTGTGCTTCACTCTGTAGTGAAGGCCTATCAGGCCAATAAGCGACAGGGCACTCACGCCACTAAGACGAAAGCCATGGTCTCTGGCGGTGGCAAGAAGCCTTTCAAGCAAAAGGGAACTGGCGGTGCGCGCCAAGGCTCGATGAGGAACCCGCATATGCCAGGCGGCGGTGAAGCCCATGGCCCACAACCAAGGGACTACCGACAGTATACGAGTAAGCGTGTACGCCAATTAGCCCTAAAGATCGCGTTGTCAGATAAGGCTCGCAACGGGAAGTTGTTCGTCGTAGATGATTTTTCGATTGGTAAGTACAGCACGAAACACGTGCTCGGCGTGCTATCGAATCTTAAGACGGCGAAGGCACTTCTGGCTGACGAACGTAAGGACGATGTCCTTTACAAGTCCACTCGCAACATCCATGGTGCAGCAGCTCTTCTGCCCACTGAGTTGAATGCTGCGAACGTCCTACGCTACGAAAATCTCATCATCAGCGAAACAGCTCTTACTACCCTGCAGCAACGGTTCGAGGAGAAGAAACGTGAATCCGTATGATGTACTCGTAAAGCCTTTGCTCTCTGAAAAGAGCGACAAAGAACGCGAAAAAAACAATAAATACTCATTCAAAGTTGCCCCCAAGGCCACCAAACAAGATGTGCGCAAGGCCGTTGAAAGTCTGTTCAACGTGAAGGTGACGGCGGTGCAGACCCTGGTCAACCGCGGTAAGGTTAAAAAGCGCGGGAATCAAGTTACTAAGCGTAACAACACTAAGAAGGCTGTCGTTACCTTAGCTCCTGGGGCCAAGATTGGGGTATTTGAGGCGCTGTAAGCACCTCCAAGGCTTGATTTTTAAAGAGGTTGATCGTCAAATGGCAATTAAACAATATAATCCAACATCTCCTGGCCGCCGCGGTATGTCGGTCGTTGATTACAGTGACCTGGACAAAGTTAAGCCGTTGTCGTCACTGGTTGAGTCGAAAAAGAAGCACGCAGGTCGTAACAACCACGGTCGTATCACGACGCGGCACCAAGGCGGTGGCGAGCGCGTAAAATACCGGGTTATCGATTGGAAGCGTAACAAACTGGATGTGGTCGGCGTTGTTGAGACGGTTGAGTACGATCCCAATAGGACAGCTTTCATTGCGCGTGTTCTCTATAAGGACGGAGAGCGTCGCTACATTCTTGCTCCTGATAAGCTAAAAAAAGGCATGGAGATCGTCGCCTCGGACAAGGCTGACGTCAAGGTTGGCAACGCGATGCCGCTAAAATCTATTCCCTTCGGTACCGACATTCACAATGTCGAACTGAAGCCTGGTCGCGGTGCACAGATGGTGCGCTCAGCTGGCGCGAGCTGCCAGTTAGTCGGTCGTGTGGATGGTTGGGCGCAGCTGAAGATGCCAAGCGGTGAGATGCGACGGGTACAAGAGACTTGTATGGCAACGGTGGGTGCAGTCAGTAACCTAGACCACGCGAATGTGAGCATAGGTAAAGCTGGTAGGGCACGGCATATGGGTATTCGGCCAACCATTCGCGGTGTGGCGATGAACCCAATTGATCACCCCCATGGTGGTGGTGAAGGCAAGACCTCCGGTGGACGCCATCCAGTGTCCCCCTGGGCAGTGCCAACTAAGGGTTATAAAACACGGAAAAATAAACGTACCGATAAAGACATCATTCGTCGTCGTCAGAAGAAAACTGGCGGCTGAAGATAGCGGATTTGCTGGAGGTTATCCTTGGCTCGTTCAATTAAAAAAGGTCCTTATTTCGACCAGTATCTGCTCAAAAAGGCTGATCAGGCTCGGCAGGACAAGAAACCAATCAAGACGTGGTCGCGTCGTTCGACGATCCTTCCGGATTTTGTCGGCTTGACCTTTGCTGTGCATAATGGCAAGAAGTTCGTCCCCGTCTACGTTACAGAGAACATGGTCGGTCACAAACTCGGTGAGTTCGCGCCGACTCGCACATTCATGGGCCACTCCGGCGACCGTAAGGTCAAAAAGGCCGGCGGCTCTCCTGCGGCATAAGTTTAAGAAGGGAATACGGGCCATGGCAGAGGCTTCTAAAGTAGTACTGCGGAATCTGAGAATCGCGCCGAGAAAAGTGCGGCTGGTCGTCAACCTCGTCAAGGGGAAGCCGGTTCAGTATGCATTGGATCTTCTGAAAGTGACGAACAAGCGCGCTGCGCCTGTGGTCTACAAGATGATTCAGTCCGCCGTAGCGAACGCCACCAATAAGTCAACGGTTGATGTGGATAGGCTTGTCGTCTCGGAAGGCTTCGTCAACGGTGGTGAGTCGATGAAGCGTTGGTTGCCTCGAGCGCAGGGTCGGGCAACGGGGATTCAGAAGCGTACATCGCATGTCACCATTAAGTTGGCAGAAGTTTAATCGGACTAGAATGACTCACGTAACGGAAAGGTGAGGCTTTGGGACAGAAAGTAAATCCAATCGGTTTTCGTCTAGGTACTACTCGGACCTGGTCTTCTCGCTGGTATGCGGCAAAACGTGATTACCCATCTAACCTGATGGAAGATGTCCGGATCCGCAAATTCATCAATAAGAAATTCGATTCGGCAGGCATAGCCCGTATCGAGATCGAACGAGCTGCGAAGAATCTGACGATTAATATTCACTCGAGCCGACCCGGTATCATTATTGGGAAGAAAGGCGCTGGGGCTGAGTCGTTGAAAGCTGAATTGACGAAAATTTGCAAGATTTCGTCAGGGGAACCTGTTCTCAACGTATTCGAGATCAAGAAACCAGACCTCGAAGCGCGTCTGTTAGCAGACAGCGTCAGGCAGCAGTTAGAGCGCCGTGTATCATTCCGGCGGGCCATGAAGAAGACGATTTCGGCGGCCACCAAGGCCGGTGCCAAGGGTATCAAGATTCAGTGTTCGGGTCGATTGGGCGGCGCTGACATGTCGCGTACTGAACGTTACATGGAAGGTCGGGTGCCACTGCACACCTTACGAGCGGATATCGATTACTCAACTGCTGAGGCGTTAACTACCTACGGTTTGATCGGTGTCAAGGTATGGGTGTTCCGTGGCGAGGTCTTCGATACGGTTCAATGATCTAAGGAGATAAGTAGAGATGCTCGCGCCTAAGAAAATGAAATACCGGAAGTCCCAGAAGGGCCGTATTAAGGGTCACGCCCAAAAGGGTGCGGATCTTGCCTTTGGTGACTTTGGTATCATGGCTACTGAAAATGGCCGGATTACTGCTCGTCAGATTGAGGCGGCTCGTATTGCGATGACCCGCCACATCAAACGCGGCGGCCAAGTTTGGATCAAGGTATTCCCTCACTTCCCGGTATCCAAGAAGCCGGCTGAGGTACGGATGGGTGGCGGTAAGGGTAGTGTCGAGCGGTACGAAGCTCGCATTCGCGCTGGCCGTATTATCTACGAGATGAAGGGTGTAGACAAAGAAACTGCGACACAGGCTCTGTCACTTGCAGCTTCTAAGTTGCCTTTAAGGACGAAATTGATTATCCGTGGGCTCGATCCCTGGGCGTAAGTCGGGATTAGGTCGAAACTCGAGGTTAGGTGATTCATGGAATTGCATAAGTTAAAAAAAGAAGAGCTAAAAGGGTTCGATGCAGCCAAACTGCGCGAAGCCGAAAAGGATATCCGTAGTCAGCTACATGATATTCGTATGGACATATACTCAGGGCCAGGGAAGCACACCGGTAAGGTTCGGGCATTGCGGAAGAATCTGGCGAGAGTGTTGACTCTTCAACATGCAAGCAAACTCGGCGGCTCAGTTGTTGGCGTGCGTCCAGCAAGCAAGTCCAAAAAATCCGTCGCAACTAAGAAGTAACAGGTAGGCGAACGTGAGCGAAAAAGATCACAGAGAAAAGAAAAGTAGACCGGTTCGCGTCGTTGTCACCAGCGACAAGATGGACAAGTCCAGGGTTGGTACTCTTGAGCACCTGGTCAAGCACGTCAGCTACGGAAAGTTTATCCGTCGTAGGACTAAGTTGATGTTCCACGATGAGAAGAACGAGTCTCGTGCTGGTGATGTGGTGCTGATCACCCAGACGCGTCCTCTGAGCGCTCGGAAAAAGTTTGCGCTCCTGCAAATCGTTAAAAAAGGTGAAGAATAATCGGCCTTTGGGTAGCCAACGGCTATGGGGATTAGACAGTCATGATTCAGATGGAAACAGTACTGCAGAGTGCGGACAATTCTGGCGCGAGGCGCGTTAAGTGCTTCAAAGTCATTGGTGGAAGCAAGAAGCGTTACGCTTCGGTCGGAGACATAATCGTTGTTTCGATCAAAGAAGCGCTGCCCAATAGCAAGGTAAAAAAAGGCACCGTGCACAAGGCTGTAGTGGTCCGCACGAGTAAAGAAATCCAACGGGATGACGGGTCAACGATTCGGTTTGATGAGAACGCCTGCGTCCTTATCAAAGGCAAAGAAAATGAGCCCGTTGGGACGCGGATTTTCGGGCCGGTAGCGCGGGAAGTCCGTGTTAAGGGCTATGGCAGAATCGCCTCCCTAGCCCCTGAAGTTCTCTAATCAATAAGCATCCGACTCTGATAAGACAGTGTACGAGAGGTACAAGGTGAAGTACGAGCCCACATTAAAAACCAAGTATAAAGAGCAAGTATCCGGCTTGAAGCAGGAGCTCGGGCTCAAAAACCCGATGCGCGTACCTGTTCTCAAAAAGATCGTTGTAAACATCGGTCAAGGCGATGCGACTCAGAACATCAAGACCCTAGAGGGTGCAGTGGCTGATTTGACCGCGATAACCGGTCAGAAGCCTGTGATGACGAAGGCGAAGAAGAGCATCGCAACTTTTAAACTGCGTCAGGGTATGCCTATCGGCGCAGCTGTCACTCTCCGCGGTGACCGGATGTACGAGTTCTTGGATCGCTTCATCAATATTGCCGTTCCGCGTATTCGCGACTTCCGCGGTTTCTCGGCAAAGGCGTTCGATGGCCGGGGTAACTACAACGTCGGTATTAAAGAGCAGATCATATTCCCCGAAATCGACTACGACAAGGTGGATCGTATTCGCGGCCTGGGAATTACCATAGTCACCAACGCAAAGAACGACGTCGAGGCGAAGGCTTTGCTTGATAAATTCAATTTTCCCTTCAGGAAAGCCTGAGCGGGTTTTGACAGGAGTGTCGTGAATGGCGAGGCTAGCCTCCATTGAGAAGTGCAACAAGGTAAACCGCAAAGTGCTCGCGCGGAAGGAAGCGTTGCGCAAAGAAATGAAGGAGAAGAAGCTCAAGTGGCGCGATGTCAAAGGCGGCTTGAAGTTTTCGACTCGTGCGTATACACGCTGTAACAATTGTGGTCGTCCAAAGGCTGTCTATCGCAAGTTCGGTATATGCCGGATTTGTTTCCGGCTGTTTGCCCTGAAAGGGCATCTGCCAGGCGTGACGAAGGCCTCCTGGTAACGATAACCACCAAGATCATAGTAATTCGGAGTTTCCGTTCGATGAACATCACCGATCCAATCGCAGACCTTCTAACCCGCATTCGCAATGCACAGCGTGCTGGGCTCGAGGTAGTAACCGTGCCTGCTTCCAAGATCAAAATTGGCATCACTCATCTTCTAAAAGAGGAAGGGTATGTTCGCGCCTACAAGTGCGTACGCGACGGCCAGCAGGGTGTACTTAAGATTGCGCTAAAGTACTCGGACGACGGCAAGGGTGTAATTACCGGTCTTGAGCGTAAGAGTCGTCCAGGGCGTAGGTACTACGTTGCTGCCGACGGCATACCCTTCGTGAAGAACGGGTTCGGATTCGGCATAGTATCGACATCGAGGGGCCTCCTGACCGATCGTCAGGCGCGCACCGAGCGTGTCGGTGGCGAATACATTTGTTCGGTTTACTAAGCAACACAGACGGCGGGAAGAGATATGTCACGCATTGGAAAGAAGCCAATCAGCCTACCAAAAGGCGTTGAAGTTAAGCTAAGCGGGCGGACCATCAGCGTTAAGGGTCCCAAAGGCACCCTGAGCAGGGCACTGCACGGTGATATTGATGTCAAGGTTGACGGGCAGAGCCTGACTTTTGTCCCGCGTCCCGAGGCCGAGGACGCAGCTAGATTCCACGGTTTGACACGCACCCTGGTCAATAACATGGTCGTAGGTGTAACTGAAGGTTTCAGCAGGCGCCTAAAACTGGTTGGCGTTGGTTATCGCGCGGCTAGCCAAGGAAAAGGCCTGTCGCTGAGCCTAGGGTACAGCCATCCTGTAGTGTTTGATCCACCTGCAGGCATCGAGCTAAAGGTTGACGCACAAACGACGATCGTGGTTAGCGGTGCCGACAAGGAAATGGTTGGTCAGGTCGCTGCTAAGATCAGAGGGTTTCGCCCACCGGAGCCTTATCACGGTAAGGGTGTTCGCTACGAAGACGAGCATATTGCAACCAAGGTCGGCAAGGCTGCCGGTAAAAAATAAACTGATACCTTTCATAACGAGATATAGTCATGTCCAAGACAGCCCAAAAGTCAGTGCTCCGCGAGCGGCGTAAGAAGAGGATTCGCAAGAAAATCGGCGGTGGAACTTCCGAGCGCCCCAGATTGTCGGTGTTTAGGTCCGATATGCATGTGTACGCTCAGGTCATCGATGATTTAAATGGGGTCACTCTGGCGAGCGTAAGTTCCTTCGAGAGGGGCAACCATCGAAGGGCTAATGTCGAGGTGTGTCAGGAACTAGGCAAAACCCTGGCAGAGCGCTGCAAGGCAAAAAATATCGGCGCTGTTGTGTTCGATAAGAACGGCTTCGCGTATCACGGTAGGGTCAAGGCTCTGGCCGATGGCGCGCGCGATGGTGGCCTGCAGTTCTAATTTGGTTCAGGAATTTCACTTTAATAGTGAGGGTAAAAGGTGGCAAGGGAACAAAAAGCAGAAGCCGATGCGTTACAAGATCGCGTGGTCCATATTGCTCGCGTTGCGAAAGTAGTAAAAGGTGGACGTCGTTTTAGCTTCAGCGCACTTGTGGTAGTTGGCGACGGCAAGGATCGCGTGGGCTACGGTCTTGGCAAAGCTGGTGAAGTGCCGGACGCGATTCGCAAGGCATCGGATCAGGCTAAGAAGAATATGGTTCGTATCCCGACTTTTGACGGGACCATCCCTTATGAAGTAGAGGGGCGTTACGGCTCATGTATCGTCCTTATGCATCCCGCTCAAAAGGGTAAGGGTATTATCGCAGGTGGAGCCGTTCGGGTTATTACAGAGCTAGCGGGTATCCGGGATATCGTCTGTAAGGTGCATGGCACGAAGAATGCCGGCAGTGTTGTTCGTGCAACCATTGATGGCCTGCAACAACTGATGACGATCGAGGAATACGCGGCTCGTAAGGGCGTCGACCCAAGTCATGCTCAGCAGAAGCGGTCTGAATTTGATACAAAGAAAAAGGCCAAGTCCGCTCGGGACCCAAAGGCTAAAAAAGCGTAAGGAGTGGTCCTCGTGGGACAGATAGTCGTACGTCAAAAACGCAGTTTAATCAGTGAACCTGAGAGTATCCGGAAGGTTGTCAAGGCCCTAGGCCTCGGCCGGGTGGGCAAGTCGGTGACACACAAGGATAATAACTGTATCCGCGGTATGGTTAATAAAGTTAAGCATTTAGTCAGCTTTGAGCTGAAGGCGTGAGGGCAAAATAGATGGCTACCTCGAAAAATGGCGAAGTCGCTTCGCTTGGTAACTTAAGTCCCGCTGCCGGTTCACACCGGACCCGTAAGAGACTAGGCCGTGGTATCGGTTCAGGGTTAGGTAAGACTGCGGGTAAAGGCCACAAAGGCCAGCGAGCTCGTAAGAGTGGTAACGTCCGCCCTGGTTTCGAGGGTGGCCAGATGAAGCTCTACATGCGCTTACCAAAGCGTGGGTTTACAAATGCTAAGAGGGTTGAGTTCAACATCGTGAACCTCGAGGCTCTCAACGTGTTTGCTACCGGTACAAAAGTCGATGCTAAGGCACTGAACGAGGCCGGACTCCTTCGTTGGTCTCAGCTTCCGGTTAAGCTGCTGGGCCGCGGCGAGTTGGGCAAAAAGCTTGACATCTTGGTTGATCGCGCAAGTGCTTCGGCTCAGGCTGCAGTTGAAAAAGCCGGTGGAACCCTTAAGCTAACGGGACAACTTGTCTAACTAGAGCTTAAGGCGCAGGGGGGTTTGGCGTGGGTCAACGGATTGCGAAGCTGCCAGAGGGAACGCTCAATCACTTACAGAAGAAAATCCTATTTACCTTGGGTTTTCTGGCTTTGTACAGAATTGGTGTCCACATCCCGATTCCGGGCGTTGACACTGCGGCCCTAGCTGATTTCTTCAAGGGGCAAGGCGCCAACCTATTCGGCATGTTCAATATGTTTTCCGGTGGTGCGCTGCAGCGTTTCAGCGTGTGCGCCCTCGGTGTGATGCCATACATTTCGGCTTCGATTATCGCTCAGCTCCTTACCGTGGTTGTGCCACATCTCGAGCAGCTCTCTAAAGAGGGCGATGCCGGTCGGAAGAAGATCACGCAGTACACGCGATACGGAGCGGTGGTATTAGCAATCGTTCAGGGCGTTATGATTGCCAATACCCTGGAGGGTTCGGCGTTCGGCGGGCGTAGCATGGTGCTAAATCCAGGTTTCGGGTGGAAGGCCATTACAGTGATTTCGCTCGCGGCCGGAACAGCATTCATCATGTGGCTCGGTGAGCAAATCACTGAGCGTGGTGTTGGCAACGGTATGTCTCTAGTCATCTTTGCCGGTATTGTCGCCACCATTCCCAGCGTCATTACGAACACCTACAAGCAGTATTCTTCTGCAGAGCTGGACGCCGCAAGGGTGCTACTCATCTTAGGTGTGTGTTTAGCTGTTACCGCCGGGGTGGTATTTATAGAACAGGGCGCAAGGCAAGTCCCAATTCAGTATGCGAAAAGGCAAGTTGGGCGAAAAGTCTACGGTGGACAGAGTTCGCATCTCCCCGTGCGCGTGAATAGCGCTGGGGTCATTCCGCCGATCTTCGCAAGCTCTCTTTTGCAATTTCCTGTGACGATTCAGGGTCTTTGGCCCGAGTCGGCAGTAGGCAGTTTTTTTGGATTGCTGTTTAATCCGGGCGGATGGTTTTACAATTTAGTTTACGTACTAATGATTGTGTTTTTCGCGTTCTTCTACACGTCAATCACGTTCAAGGCTGATGACATCGCTGAGAATCTTAAAAAGCATGGCGGCTTTATCCCCGGTATCCGCCCTGGTGCACGAACCGCAGAGTTCCTAGACAGGGTCGTTAGCCGTTTGACTCTCACGGGTGGGATTTATCTAGCAGGACTGTGTGTGCTTCCCGCAATCCTGACAAGTCAATTCAATGTGCAGTTTTATTTCGGTGGTACTAGCCTACTGATCGTCGTCGGGGTCGCTCTCGAGACCTTTCGCCAGATCGATGCACACCGCCAGTCATTGCGTTACGATGCATTCCTAAAGGGCACTGCCATCCGTTCCAGAACTGGGGGGACCCGCTAGTGATTGTTGTTCTAACTGGAGCTCCTGGAGCTGGGAAGGGAACACAAGCAGATTTGCTGGCCCATCGAGAAGGCTACCGCAAGTTATCGACAGGTGATGCGCTACGTAAGCATGTAAGGGCGGGAACGGAGATCGGTAAACTCGCTGCAGCAGTGATGGAGCGCGGGGAGCTTGTTTCTGACGATCTCTTGTTCAGGATCCTGAAGGAGGAATTGGGCGCTATTCCTGCGACGGAGACGGTTCTATTGGACGGGTATCCTCGTAACATTGCGCAAGCTCAGGCACTTGAGACGCTGAAGGCTTTCCATCCGGTGACTTCAGCGATTCTTCTGGATGTTCCACGAGAAGAGTTAATATCCCGCCTCAGTGGACGCCGGGTATGTTCCAGCTGTGGGGCCAGTTACCACGTTGAGGAGCAGCCGAGTAAGGTTGCCGGTGTCTGTGATCGCTGCGGGGGAGAGCTTGGGCAGCGTCCTGATGATAAGGCCTCCAGTGTTGCTGTCAGGTTGGATATATACGAAAAGACCACGCGACCGGTTTTGGATTTTTATCGAGGTAGGGGTGTCTTTCGCGAGGTTGTCGGAACTGGTGAGCCAGAGTCAGTGTACAAGGTGCTTCAAGCAGCAATTCGAGGTATATAGAAAAGGCAGCAGGCAACGCTTGCTCTTAAGATTTAGTTAATGTAGTGTACCGCGGAATTTGCAGTCCCGCGCATGAGATCAGTTCTTCGTGGTGCCCTAAGTATCAAAAATGATTGGCGGATTGGATTAGTTAGACATGGCAAAAGAAGACGTTATCGAAGTGGAAGGTACGGTGAAAGAGCCGTTGCCTAACGCCATGTTTAAAGTGCAGCTCGAAAACGGGCACGAAGTGCTTGCTCATATAAGTGGCAAAATGCGGATGCACTTCATTCGCATTCTACCCGGTGACAAGGTGAAGCTTGAGATTTCTCCGTACGATCTGACTCGTGGTCGGATCGTCTATCGGACCAAATAGAGGCAGTGAGAGGGAACAATGAAAGTTCGCGCGAGTGTAAAAGCGATTTGTGACAAGTGTAAGGTGATTCGCCGTGCCGGTGTGGTTCGCGTCATCTGTGAAGTCAAAAAGCACAAGCAACGTCAGGGCTAAGATTCTGACCGACTGAGGAGTGTGGAGAATGGCACGTATTGCAGGGGTCGACCTTCCAAACCAAAAGCGCATTGATATTGCGCTTCAGAGCATCTATGGCGTGGGTCGGCACGTAAGCAAGAAGATCGTTGAAGCTGCGGGTCTTGACCCAAATATGAAAGCTGGTGATCTGGATCCGAATCAAGTTAACGAAATCCGTAAGGCTCTCGATGCCTATACCGTGGAAGGTGATCTCCGTCGTGAGATAGCATTGAACATCAAGCGGTTGGTAGACTTGGGCTGTTATCGCGGTATTCGCCATCGGCGTGGGTTGCCTGTGCGAGGTCAAAGGTCCAAGACGAACGCTCGCACTAGGAAGGGTCCTCGTAAGACCGTCGCTGGTAAGAAGAAAGCTCCGACAGCTAAATAACACGGCGCCCTTGCCGGGCGTTGGTTTCGATAAGGAAATTGGCCGATGAAGCCAGTGGTTAAAAAGAAAAAAGTAAAACGCAACGTGCCAACCGGTGTTGCTCACATCAAAGCTACTTTTAATAACACCATCGTAACCTTTACGGATGTGAATGGTGAAGTAGTCTCCTGGTCGACAGCTGGGGCGAAGGGGTTCAAAGGTTCGCGTAAAAGTACTCCGTTCGCCGCACAGGTGGCTGCAGAGGAAGCTGCTCGCCGCGCGATGGACTCTGGTATGAGATCTGTGGCTGTATTGGTCAACGGTCCTGGTGCGGGTAGAGAGAGTGCGGTGAGAGCAATCGCTGCAGTTGGCATGAAGGTAACGCTTTTGAAGGATGTGACTCCCATTCCGCATAATGGTTGCCGTCCCCCCAAGCGTCGTAGGGTTTAATTGATACACTTTAAGTTTAAGTATTAGTCCGTTAGTGGAGGATTGGCTTTGGCCAGGTATACAGGTCCAGTTTGCAGATTTTGCCGTCGTGAAGGTACCAAGTTATTCTTAAAGGGCGAGCGTTGTTTGACTGACAAGTGCGCGTTCGATCGGAAGGGTTACGCGCCGGGTCAGCATGGCCAGCGCCGCGCTAAGGTGTCTGAGTACGGCTCTCAGCTTCGTGAGAAACAGAAGGTGAAGCGAGTTTACGGTGTTCTGGAGAAGCAGTTCCGCCTGACTTTCAGTAAGGCCGTAGCTGAACGCGGCGTTACCAGCGACATCTTTTTCCGTAACCTTGAGTTGCGTTTGGATAACGTTGTTTACCGCATGGGTTTTGCCCGCAGCCGTAACGAGGGACGTCAGGTTGTTCGGCACAATCACGTTCTGCTGAACGGAAAGCGTTGCAACATACCGAGTGCTCGGCTTAAGATTGGCGACGTGGTTTCACTGGCTGAGAAGAGTAGCAAGAAAGCTCAGTTCCAGCTGTCCGGAGAGCTATACGGACGTAGAGCAGGGCTGCAGTGGTTTCAGGTCGATCACGCTAAAGGCACTGGCAAGGTGGTTTCAAATCCAACGCGTGATGACATCCAGTTGCCGGTGAAAGAGCGCTTGATCGTCGAACTTTACTCTAAGTAACCTGAGGCGACCGGGCTAGCACTGGGTTTCCTACTCGCGTCTTAACGGGGATATGTATGCATCGTAACTGGCAAGATCTGATTCGTCCGAAAAGCCTTGAAGCTGATGTGTTGAACGAGACATACGGTAAGTTTGTGGCCAAGCCGCTTGAGCGTGGATACGGGCTTACCCTTGGGAATAGTTTGCGGCGGGTGCTACTTTCGAGCATCAACGGGGCGGCAATCGTCGCTGTGCGCATTCAAGGGGTGGATCACGAATTCTCGACCGTCGCAGGCGTGAAGGAAGATGTGACGGATATGATCTTAAATCTCAAGCAGGTCAGCTTGCGATACTTGGGCGAAGCAGACGCGACGTTGAAGATCAGTGCCTCTGGCCCCCGAATTGTTAAGGCCGGAGACATTGAGACTGATGGCGAAGTAGAGGTTTTGAACCCTGATCAAGTCATCGCGACCCTCGATAACGAGGGTAAGCTCGAGATGGAAATGATCGTGCGCCATGGCCGCGGTTATGTTTCTGCGGACAGTAATCGGAGCGAGGACCTTGCTACGGGTTTTATCGCAATTGACTCTATTTTCGCTCCCGTGCGTCGGGTGGCCTACAATGTTTCCAATGCGCGGGTCGGTCAGATGACCGATTACGATAAGTTGACTTTAGAGGTTTGGACTAATGGCGCAGTTCGACCTGATGATGCAGTTGCATATGCAGCTAAGATTCTGAAGGAACAGCTGACTATTTTCGTAAACTTTGACGAAGCTGAGGAAGAGGAAGTGAAAACCCTGGTTGATGCCAGTGGGAGACCTTCACTGAATGAGAATCTCTTTAAGACAGTGGATTCCTTGGAGTTAAGCGTTAGGGCTGCAAACTGCCTCGAGAATGCTAACATCAAGTATATCGGTGAATTAGTGACGAAGTCTGAGTCTGAGATGCTCAAGACTAAAAACTTCGGTCGGAAGTCACTGAACGAGATCAAGGATATTTTGAGTGAAATGGGCTTGTCGCTAGGCATGAAGATCGAGGGCTTCGATCCCAGTTCGCTTCGTAAACAAGATGATGAGCCCAAGCAATAAGAGGCAAGATAGATGCGTCACCTGAACGGATATCGGAAATTAGGTCGGGAGTCCTCCCACAGGAGGGCTATGCTGAGAAACATGGCTACGTCGTTAGTGCTTCACGAGCGTATTGAGACTACGGTGCCTAAGGCTAAGGAACTGCGCGGTATCGTGGATCGAATGATTACCCTAGGTAAGAGGGGCGATCTCCACGCACGTCGTCAAGCGGCAGGTTACCTGTTTAATGACGATGCAGTGTCAAAAGTGTTCGGCGATCTCGCTGAGCGTTTCAAGAATCGTCCAGGCGGTTACACTAGGATTCTAAAGAAGGGTTTTCGGTTTGGCGATGGCGCCGACATGGCATTTCTTGAGTTGGTTGATTACGCGGTTGCCGGTACGGAATCTGCTGAGAAGCCGAAGGCTAAGCCTAAGTCGAAAAACCCCGGTAAGTGATTGCGGGCGGTTTTAGCATAGACAAAGAGTAAGTGAAGGAGCCTGAGGTTGATGCCTGGGCTCCTTTTTTTGCATCCCATTGGCGGCGGTTGGTTTTTACGCATTAATCTGTGTTAAACTACAGTTTTGAACTACCAGATGGGGATCCCGCTATGTGGCGTCAGCAGATGCTGTTTTTCGTATCCTGCCTGTTGGGGGGATGTACGGGCGGTGGTAAGATTTGGCAAGAATTGGACGCCTGGGTCTTTGAGAGATATGGAAGCACGGTGTTTGAGCGGCCTGAAGAAGTGGCGCTGATCAGAGGTGTGCATTTAGGGCTTGATAACCTAAGTCGTTCGTCGGTCATTATTCAGGGCCTCGTGGAAGAGGCGAGTCCGAATGGTACCTATGTGGTGATCTCTGATCAGTCTGGGCGTCTTTTGGTTGTGCTATCGCAATTAGCACTCGAAAACGAAAGTACGGCTGGTCTTAGGAAAAAAATGTTGCGGGTTCTGGGTACCGTCGAGAGCGGGAAAAAAGGCCTACCCTTTGTGCGCGCACGCGCGATGTGGAGTTTGGACTCCATAGAGGAAATAGCAGATCAGCGAGCATGACTTTATTTTTCTATATATTGCGCGACTATTTGAAGTTCGTGATTGGAACCGTCATCCTGACAGTGTTTCTGTTTGTACTATTCGATGCCATTCATAAGTCATCCAAGGATTTCGCTGAATATAACCCTTCGGCAATACTGATTTTTCGTTTTTATCTTTATCAGATACCATCACAGATAGTGCAAGCTCTGCCGATCGCCGCACTTTTGGCGTCGGTCATCACGATGATACTGATGAGTCGCACCAACGAAGTCACAGCCATGCGTGCTGCTGGAATGGGAGCATGGCAGATAGGAAGACCACTAGTTTTCGGTGGGTTGGGCCTAAGTTTGTTATCAATTTTAGTTGGCGAGTTATGGGCACCTCGCTTGGCGCGTTTGGTTCATCATATCCAGGAAGTGGAGATCCAAGGTCGGAGAGATGACCAAATCTCCTCGGCAGTTAAGTGGGTGCGTAGCGGTAACCGACTTTTTAATTTTCAGGAATACGATCCTATTCGGCAGACCTTAAATCGGATTCAGGTGGTTCAGTTACAGAAAAACTTTCGACCTGAAAGCTCCATTCACGCTGACGTGGCTGAATATCAAACGGTGTCAAACTCCTGGGTTATCGAGGGTATCAAAAGTATCGACTTCCGTCGCAATGGAGAGGTCGACCGAGTACATTTCGATGGGGCTGCGGTGATGGCACTACCCATAGATCCCAGTAAGTTGAAAAAAGATCGACGTAAACCGAACGAGATGAGTTTTGTTGAACTTCGAGAATTGGTGGATCGCGGGGATAAGTCCGGTGTTGATACAGTCCCTTTTCGGGTCGAGTTACAGGGTAAAGTGGCATATCCGTTTGCAGCATTTGTTGTGAGCCTTATCGGACTTAAGTTTGGTTATCGCTCCGAGCGTAGCACTGAGACCGCCAGAGGGGTGCTGATGGCGTTCTTTGTAGGTATTAGCTACTGGTTTGTGATGAGTGCGGCTAGAGCTTTAGGACTGCAAGGTGCGCTGAGCCCAATCATTGCAGCTTGGACACCCAACTTGGTGATCCTGAGTATCATTGCCCTAGACGCTTGGATTAGTCGCAAGCAGTGAGTTGACCGCAGCATCTAGTGGCAATAAGCTTGTGAATTAGAAACGTAAAATCCAACCCACAGCTGTATTTAGGAGTCGCGCTATGTTTATCAAGCTAGGACTGTTAATGTCGTTGATTCTGCCCTGGTCTTGCTCAAATGATGACCAAGCGGCAAAGGAACCAGTGTCCACTGAGGCCAAAGCCCCCGATGCGCCGGGAGCTGATTCGGGGGAAGGCGTTGCAAAGCCAGCAGGTGTGGGTACTGTTGAGGCAGTTGCCGCCAGTGCGGAGAAGAGCGAACCTGCGACTGATGTTGCTAAAGATGCCGTTCCGAGTCCTGTAGCTGCCTTCATAGTGAAGCCAAAGCAGTTAAATGTCAGGAAGGGTCCGAGCACTGACGATCCGGTAGTCCGCAAATTGAACCAGGGCGATAAAGTCGAGGCGCTTAGTTGTGAGAAGAGTTGGTGCAAGATCGCCGAGAGTGAGTTTGTTTCGGAGCGATTCCTGAAGAAGGCAAAGTGACATTGTAAGTCACTGATATGAAAGGGTTTTGATCCTTAGCTGTAAAGTTTATTAATTTGCGACCGAAGCTGGGTTGGGAATGTGGAGGAATCGCATGAACCACCCAGCTTCTTCAGACAAGTGCGTGTCATTTGAACTTTATCCAGTTGATAGCCTGATCGATAATTCAGTCACGGATTTTGATCTTTTCGTTCAGGTTGCCGATCACAGCGTGCTTTACAGTGGGCCGGGATACCGTTGGTCACGTGACGAACTCACCGGTTTGCTGCATGGTGGGCACGAGCACCTTCGCATCCGTAAAAGTGATCTCGGCAAGGCAAAGATGTACCAAGCTTGTAGCAAGTTGCCGGCGCTATGTCGGGAACTGGCTCCAGTTGAGCGGATGAAAGCAATTGAGGAAGTTGGAGCTAAGTTCTCTCAGTATTTATTCGAGGGGGAGCTGACGGACTCCTGTGTTGCCAAGGCCAATCAGATCGCAGGCGACCTTACCGAATGTGTGCTCGAGGATCCGCAATCAGTGCTTGGGTTGAGTGACCTCATCCACCACGATCTGTACACCTATCACCACAGTGTTCGGGTGTCTGCCTACACAGTAGCGATTGCTGTCACCATGGGGGTGAGTGACCCTGTGGTCCTTCGTGACTTAGCTTTGGGAGGCATTTTTCATGATATTGGTAAAAAACAGGTTCCTCCGACCTTGCTTAATAAGGGCGGAGCTCTAACTGAGTCGGAGTGGGCAATACTTAGGTCACACCCTCAAGCTGGGTATGATGATTTGAAGCAAAGCAATCTTGCGATCAGTGCAAAAGAGATCATCCTACACCACCATGAAAAGCGCAGTGGGCAAGGTTACCCACACGGCTTGGATAAAAATCAACTGTTACCCGAGGTGCAGATAGCGACCCTAGCCGACATATTTGACGCTTTAACCTCCGCCAGGTCTTACCAGAGTCGTCGAAGTCGATTTGAAGCTCTCGATTTTATCAAAAGTAAATTGTTAGCGACGGACATTTGGGGCGATGCTTTTAAGGCTCTGGTTGGCTGCCTGTCATCATAAGTTCATTGCATAGCGGTCCATGGTTGGGGATGATAGTTAACGACCTATAAAATTGTCTTATAATGGGTGCGTTAGCGATCAAGGACTGCATTGGTTATGCCTCCTACGGTAAGTCTTATCGGCACTATCATTCTCGGTGTTGCCCTCTGGCTAACTACTCCCTGCGAGTTTGTGTACGCTAACCCATGGCTGATCAGGCAATGCGATCTTGGACGCGATCCGCTAGCATCACCTGGTCCCTCTAGTTTGGGACTTCAGAGCTGCCTAAGGGGAGGCGTAGGTATTGAGGCGACTACCTATGCCGAAACGCGCCGCCTTGGTAATTGGATACCCTACGGAGGCTTTGCGGCGAGCGTTTTTACCGGACCCTATGTGTCTGCCCATGGCCTTTGGCGGTGGCGGGATGTTTATGCACTCAACTACGGCGAGACTCGCTCAAAGGCGAGATTTGTTGATTACGCGGTCATACAAATTGGCAATCCCGTACTAAATCGTTTTCGAGCGACATTCGGTCGCATGCGGATTCCGTTTGGTTTAGATCTATCTCAAGCTCCGCAGTACTACCAGGACCTTGAGAATCGCCTGTTTTGGCGATCCCCTTTGTTAGGTGGGTATCTCACGTTCGACGATATGCGTCGCTCTCGATTTGATGTAGGCATTGCAAGCAATGATCTTTCACAGTTGAGAGCCGAAAGATTGAGCCAAAAGCGAGATGATATAGCTATGAGCTTACGAGGGATTCTCGATGTATCGGCATTGGAAGGTACACGGATCATAGCTTCATTATATTCAGCAAATACAGGCGAGCGACGCTATGGATTGGCCCTGAGCAATACAAATCGTAAGGGTGATCAAACTAATTTTGAATTTGTAAGGCGGCAGGTGTTTGCCAGTGGACAACTTGCACCATTTGAGCAGCTACTTCGCGTATCCTATACGGGTGTATGGCAGAAACCCGGGCCTTGGATTATCCAATTTGATGACGAGCGTCTACGCTTTCGGCGCATAGTCTTCAGTTTAAATAGGCCTATTCTTTTCCCTCATCTACTAGCCAAATTTGCCGTCGGATTTACGAGAAAAATCGATGAAACCAAGCAGTCCTTATGGTCATTCAGCATTGCCATGGAGACAGCTCTATGAGGTGGCTTTGCATAACAATTCTTTTTTGCTGGCATCAAGTTGCCATAGCGTCAGAGGATGATGAGGTCAAAATTGAATACTCTGATCCCAACGAGTCACTACAAAAAACAGATGGTGCTGAAGCGGAGGGTTTTTTTGCGCCACCCATCGAGTTCCTTTTTCGTAATCCAGCGCTACAGGCCAATTTAAATGCTGGTGTTGACGCAATCAATAACTCTGTCGACACTTTAATGGACTCGTTGTTCTATAGCATAATGAACAACGACACTAATTTAAATTATAATGATTTTATTTGGTATAATTTCAACTATCGGCGGCGCCTATTTACCGCGCCTGCGGGCTATTTTGTTGTCGTAGACCGATTTCAGACTGGTCCCGTTTACAATCGAGTCTTGTGGAACTACCACGATGTACCGGTGAGCTTAGGTATTAATCCAGCTACCGAGGCAATGCAGATTTACATTCGAACGGATGGTATGAGAATTGCCAAAGAGCAAGATATGGGCTTTACACGGCGTCTCATCAATAATTGGCTTGGACTTGTGCCGATTCTAGCGACTATTCTCCCTCCCTCCTTCAATCAGAATCAACTATACGATCCACTGACAGAGGTTGAAACGCCGTTTGTTTTACCCACAAGTGTGGACAAATTCTATACCATGCCAGTGGGATCTATAAGAAGTTACGCGTTAACCGGTGGCATTAGACTGTCGCCTAATTTTGGCGGTCTAGTGGACAAACCAACCCTCGACGCCCTTGCTCGGATGGGCGGATTCGTGGAGCGCATTCCTTATGCGCTTTTTAAGCGCGGGGAGCATCGGATTAATGTGCTCAGACATAGTGATCACGTGGCGTGGGTCGGCGTGAGCGACTTGTCAAAGATGGGTCAGGCCATCCAGCCTTTTGTCGGACAGCGATATTTCATGTTGCGAGGCCTTTTTGCGGCAGAAGCCTGGAATCATTTGTGGATGTGGATGGGGGTTCCAGTCAATGTCCTGCCACTTAATGTCGATTTTGAGCAGAGCTTGGTGAAAACTTTTGACCAGGTTTATCAATATGACCTGCGTAACCCCGCTGCTCAGGCTGCCTATGAAGCTGCGGTGCTTGGTGACTTCTTGCCATCTTGGCAAAGATTTCTTGATGCAAAGGAAAAGAAGTTAGAAACCGGAGTCTTGTTTCACTTCTCTAGAACTCAAGATCGGTACGAAACCTTGGGTACAAATGGTCCTAACATGGCGGTATTTAAAACAGAGCGGGAAAGGGTTCTGAATAGTGGAGAGGTAGAGATCACAGACACGGAAGGGAAGTTTCACATTCTTGAGGCATTCCTCAATGTGAACGATAGAAAATGGAATATTTTAGTGGGCGATGATGAAATCCGCTCCCAGCAGATCCTTGAAATGAAAGTAAAGCGAGTCATTGAAAAAAATCCATCTGATGACACCGAAAAGATCTCTTATGTTTTTGATCCTGGTCACAGTCCATATCGCATAACGATGACTCTAAGTATTCAAGATAAGTACGTAGATACCGACAATTTCTTCGAATATGTTGATTTACTTAGGTATGCGACGGCCATGCCGATGGCGGATCTGCCTAAATTTCCGCGCCATGATAGTGGTAGAGAAGCAGAATGGCGGCGCAACGGATATTTGATGGCTCCTTTGGATCAGGCCTCATATGCACATGTGCCTCCGACCTTTCTCGGTCGATTCGGCGCAGAGATCGCAGTTAGTATTCAAACAAGTCAGATTGACCACATCGTCAAGGCCGATGAAAACAGCATGTGGCGAGCACTGGCATCGGCATTTGACTTAAATCCGGACGAGTGGAGCAACCCCTCGGTCCGCGAGTCCTTGCTATTTCGCACCCGTTGGTTGAGAGCCGTAGCAGCCTATCCACTCAAATTATTTAATTGGCGTTGGAGTGACTTCGACGCAATTGGGGAAATTTCTGCGGCCGTCAGCCGGCTTCAGGCGCTACGGAACCTAAGCACACCGATGGAAAAATTGGCAGGATTCCGCGCCCTTTTTGACACTGATTATCCGGTTCAGCTAGGCCGTGGACTAATGAACTTGACCGAATTAGCAAAGGTTCCACGCAAGGTTACTATCTCGGCTCAGCCCCAGGGTGGTGCCACCGGCGGTATTAAGGCAAATTATGGATTATTAAATGGCAAAGTGTACCGGGCCGGCCCTCCTTTTCCTTCAGGCGACCGTTACGCCACGGCGCGAGCCGCATTAGCGAAATTCTATTTAAACCAGCCAAGAGAGGCCACTGATAGACCTCATATCCAGAGAATACAAGTGGCGATGCATCAATTGCCAGCATCAGTGAGAAGCCTTGCCGAACCTGGCGAGTCTCCCAACAAAACGCGAAGTCTAGAAAAGCGGAACAAACACGTGATGGTGAGTTTGCGCGTGAAAAAGTTAATTTTAGATGGTCCGCTTAAAGTCTTTGTCAGAGTAGATGAGGGGGGGAAACTCCAGTTAGGAAAATTAACTTTGGTGGAAAAGGTAATCGATTTACCTCCAGTCGAGGGTTACTCATTCGATAGCCGTGAAAAAAACTTTGAATTTTATCTGACTGGACCACTTAGTCCTGTTGCGGACGATCGTCTAAATGAGTCTGTTAGCGATGGCGATGAATTTGCCGTCACAATTGCGGTCTCAAAGGATGGCTTGGTTTGGAGTGACGAGCGGCACTTTAATTTTATATTGAAGAATGGCAAGCTTTTGCCTGTGGAATAAGCGCTATAGCCCTAGCCGTAAAGACATTGCCCCAGCAACCATATGAAATTAATGATTAAACCTTTGGTTGACAGGTGGTGGGTATTTAGAGCAAACTGCGCTCTCGCAGTCACGATGGTGGGTGTGGCGAAGTGGTTAACGCATCGGATTGTGATTCCGACATTCGTGGGTTCAATTCCCATCACCCACCCCATCGTTCTAGTACGACTTCAAACGCGCCTTCCATTAGTTCGTGCCAGTCCCGTAACCACTGCAACTAAGTACTCCCAGTTAATCGGTTTTGTAACGTGGGCATCGCAGCCAGCCTGTAAGCTAAACTCTTGTTCCTCGTTTAGGGCATGTGCTGTTAAGGCAATAATGGGTCCTTTGTAGGAACCTTCGCGAAGAATTTTTGTTGCATGATATCCATCTAAGCCTGGCATTTGCATGTCCATGAGTATGATGTCCCACGGTTTTTCCCGAGCCAACCTAACTCCATCTTCACCACCACTGGCGCAAACGACCAGCGCACCGTAGCGGACTAACATCCGACTTATGAGGGCGCGATTATCCGTCGAGTCTTCAACAAGTAAGATATCCAGATTAATAAGTGGTTTTTCATGCTCTGTTGTTGGTTTTACCTGGGGGGCCCTGCTGCAGGCGAGTGTAAGACTTCCTAGCCACTCGTTTTGAGGCGGAGTTTTGATTTTAAAGGTGACAGCAAAGACACTTCCCACACCGAGTCGACTTTTCACCAGATTGATGTCCCCGCCTAGAGCCTTGGTTAAAGTCTTTGACAGGGTCAGTCCCAGTCCGGTGCCGCCGTGACGTCGAGAATATGATGAATCAGCTTGGACGAATGGTTCGAAAATAGCTCCGTTTTCCGAGATAGCGACGCCTGGTCCAGTATCAGAAATCAGAACTGACAGTAATGAATCAGCGGTGTCTGTAGCGCTTGGAGTTATTTTGATCTTCACTTCGACATGGCCATGATCAGTAAACTTAATAGCGTTACCAACAACGTTGAGTAGAACTTGCTTTACTCTTACTGGGTCAACAAATATGCGGTTAGGAAATTTCCCCTCTCCTATGACGCGGAAATCCAAACACTTGCTGAGAGCTCTTTGACTTAGGACATCAATGCCACCTGCAATAATGTCATTGATGTCGATCCACTCCGGTAAAAGCTTGAGATGACCTGCCTCGATTTTGGACAAGTCGAGGATGTCATCTACCAATTGTGATAGCTGTTTGCCGTTGCGCAGCAAAGCATCGATGAACCCTAGGTATTCTGGTTCGGCGGGCTTTTCCCGAGCAAGTAGCTCCGAATAACCAATAATTGCCGAAAGAGGAGTTCTGATCTCGTGGCTCATGTTGGCTAAAAACGCTGATTTGGCAACACTTGCAGCTTGGGCATGTTCCATTGCAATTTGTAGACGGCGCTCGGCGTCCTTGCGCTCCTCAACCTCTTTATTTAAATCGACGAACCTTTGATGAAGACTATTGGCCATGGACTGAAAATTATCTACCAGTTCCGAGATCTCGGTAAAAGGCGTCCGCGGCCATTTTAGGTTGCGGGCCGAAAGGGGATGTTGGGAAATGTCTCGTGTCGATTTAGCAAGGGTTTGTATGGGACTACTTACCCAAACAACTGCCAAAAAGCTGAGGCACATGCCAGCAAGTGTGAGGGAGAGAAGCTGGGCAAACCCCTCCATGTAAAAAGACTCAGCGTCTGTCATGAACTTGCCGAGTGGTGCCTCTACACGAACCCGCCATCCGAGTGACGGGACGTTCCGCACGGTGCCAAATATAGTAGCCTGCCATAAAGCGTATGCGGCACGGTGATCCGACTTAGGTGACTTTCGGTATGAGTCTTGTGATATTGAGTCTATTCCAGGACCAAAATGCTCAGCCTCTTTATCCAGTGATGCAATCCCATCAACACTGGACGTAACGATTTGTCCCTGCCGGTCTACGACGGAGAACTTGAAAGAATCATCTGCAAGTATCGTCCGTAAAGTTTGATTTAGCCGCCGTGCGTCGACGGATGCCAGGACATAACCTCGAAACTTATCGATTCCCACGTGATTTTTGGTCAGAATCGGCATCACGAAGCATACTATTGGAAAGTCGATACCACCACGTGCTGTGAATACATTGGAGACAACTGGAGCCAGGTTTTGACGCACATCATGAAAATACTCCCGGTCCGCGAAATTGATGCCAATAAGGGAGTTGCCATCAAAGTCTGTTGCGGGATCGAAGGCAATAGTCGTTGCTTCTGCATTTGCCATATACATATCGGCAAAACGCTGGTTGGCGTCATGTATGATACCGAGCTCGCGCTGCAGAGTTCCTGAGGGCATTAATTTGTGATGGGTCGCAACATTAGCGAGTGTGTTTACAACATTGAGGTTTTCGCTACGCCAAATTTCAAGGAAATGAACTATATTCTCGGCTTGACTCGATGTTGCGGCGAGCAGATTGGACTGGCTAGTACGAACCCTCGAATTGCTGATTGCTACTACAATCGCTAAAGCTGGGACAAATACAATAGCGACTAATGTATTAAAGCAAGCCTGCTGTAGCGGAATGCGCGTATTCGGCCGTCTAAATAGAGTGATGGCAAGTAATAATCCGCTGGCGATAAGGGCATTAAATGTGGCATTGATAACTTGCTTGAGATAAAGCATGAGCATGGCGGATGGCTGAAGTTGCAAGAGCACGCCGTAGAAAATGGCAAAAATTAAAGCACCTGGAATCAGCCAAAAAATAGTTGAAGCAACTAAAACGTTGTCCCAAAAACGACGAAACGTCACCGCGACAAATATAGCCTCGCACGAAGCTAGAAAAATGTAATACGGATGGTGCCAAAGATTCCAGGTGATCAGAGATCCTGCGATGGCAACGACCAAGGCACTGCGCCAGCCCATCCAAGCAGCGGCGACGAGGGATATCACGCTCCCAAAGATAAAATCGACACCAAACAAGATCGGAATGTGGAAGTAGTTGGATAGTAATGCCATGGCGACAAGGGCAGCCGTGACAATGCGGCGTCCCCAAATGCCTTGAGTGGGGCATGCAATCGATGAATCAATTACGGTATCGCTGCAGCTCATAATAGCCTCAGGCCTCTGCTCTAAAGGTGCATATCACCCCCAGGGGCAGCTTTGGCAACCACATTTGCACAGGCTAAACGCAGGGGTGTATTGTAACTACCTGTTTTTTTTATTTTAATTTAAAAAGTGGATAATTTTTATGATCGCTCTGGATGTTCTCGCGCATGAAGACGGTTTAATTCCCACCGATATTTTTGCTATCGTCCTGTGCTGTGACACCCCGAGATGTAATTCCATCATTATGTAGGTTGGTCGTACATGAAATTGAGCAGTTATCGCCCCTTGGGACTAAGCTCCCTACCGCTAGCCCTTAGTGTAATATTGTCCGCCTCGCAGGCACCAATGGCTGTGGCTGCAGCTATTGATCCTGTCGATCTAGACAGGTCCACTGATGCGTGTGAAGACTTTTATCAGTTCGCATGCGGTGGGTGGATAAACCAAGCGCAAATACCTGACGATCGGCCAGAATGGTCGCGTGGATTTGCGACATTAACTAAGCAGAACGAAGAACTATTAAGATCCGCGCTTGAGCAGTATGCCGCCGGCAATTTACCCGTCGGCGATCGTGAGGCCAAACTCATTGGTGACTATTACGCATCCTGCATGGATGAAGACGGCATTGAGACGAAATCGCTTGGTGCGCTAAAGCGCCGTCTTGATGCTGTTGAGGTGATCAAAGATAAAAAAGCCTTGGCCGTGCAGGTAGCACGCTATCACCTAGAGGGCGCAGGAGCCATCTTTGGTTTTGGAGCTGGGCAGGACTATAAAGATTCGTCGCAAATGATTGCGGATGCGGATCAAGGTGGTTTAACCCTTCCAGATCGCGATTATTACCTGTCGGACTCCAAAAGATTTGCCGAGATTCGAGCCAAGTTTCGGTCTCATGTGCAAACCATGCTGAAGCTGTACGGCGAGAGTGATCAACAAGCCGTGAGAGATGCAGATACCGTAATCAAAATAGAAACAGAACTCGCAAAAGTATCGGCAGATAAAGTGGTACGCCGCGATCCCAATGCGATGTATAACCGACTTGATCGGGATGGTTTAGTAAAGTTAGCCCCCAGCTTCGATTGGACGACTTATTTTGCCACTTTGGGGTATCCCGGCCTCACTGCGATCAACGTCGACGTCCCTAAGTTCTTTGCCGGTGTCGAGAAGCTGCTGCAGAGCCTAACGTTCGAGCAGTGGCGAACGTATCTACGGTGGCACGGCCTGCACGCGGGCGCTTCAGCACTCAGTAAGGTCTTCGTGGAGGAGGATTTTAATTTTGTTGCCAAGACTCTGACGGGGCAGCCACAGATCAAACCCAGGTGGAAACGATGCGTAAATAGTACACTCGAAGCTTTGGGTCAGCCCTTGGGGAAGGTGTTCGTAGCTAAGACATTTAGCCCAAAGGCGAAGGTTGAAGCTCAACAGATGATCAAAGCTATTGAGATCGCCATGGGTGAGCGCCTTAAGGCACTTGACTGGATGGATCAAGCCACTAGAGATCAAGCTGATCAAAAGCTTCATACCATCGTGAATCAGATCGGTTATCCAGATAAATGGCGTGATTTCTCGCGCCTAACTATCAATAGGCAAAGTTATTATGCCAACGCGGTAAGTGCGGCAACTTTCAATGCAAGATTTTACCTTGATAAAATTGGACGGCCGGTCGATCGCGGAGAATGGCACATGCCTCCATCCATGGTCAATGCCTACTACAGCGCCGATAACAACAAGATGGTTTTTCCAGCTGGAATTCTGCAGGCACCATTTTACCAAGAGGGCCGTCCCGCAGCTTTAAATTTTGGCGGGATAGGTATGGTCATGGGGCACGAATTAACGCATGGCTTTGATGATCAGGGTCGGAAATTCGACGCTAAGGGGAATCTGCGTGACTGGTGGAGCCCGAAGGTAGGCAAAGAATTTGACAGTCGTGCAGAGTGTATTGTGGATCAATATTCGAAGTTTGTGGCTATCGATGATTTGCATGTGAACGGCAAATTGACCCTGGGGGAGAACATTGCTGATCAGGGCGGTATTCGACTAGCTTATGAAGCATGGAAAGAGACGGCGTCAAGAGAGGCTGAATCCATCGAAGACTTTACCCCCGCTCAGCAATTCTTTATTGGCTATGCCCAGACCTGGTGTCAAAAGATGCGACCAGAGATGGCGCGGCTAAGGGCCACCACTGATCCGCATTCCCCAGCAAGGTACCGTGTAAATGGTCCCCTGAGTAACTACGACGAATTCAGCAAAGCCTTCTCATGCAAGGAAGGTGCCGCAATGAATCCCCGTAACCGCTGTCGGGTTTGGTAGAAATAATGACCCTCGAGTGAAACCGTTTCACCGATCGCATTGTGCGGTTTGCGTGAAACGGTTTCACTTTTGTCTGTTTACAAGTTCATCTCACCCCAGATACCATCTTCAAAACAAATACAATTTGTTAAACCATTTTGTCTGGGAGACTTGTCGCGATGAAACGCAAGTGCACCATGATTACTGTTGCCAATCTTAAAGGTGGTGTCGGCAAGACAACGGCTGTCATCAATTTAGCTGCAGCTCTGGGGGGGCAGGGAAAAAAAGTACTCGTGGTTGACTTGGATTTTCAAGGCAATGCCACGACTGGTCTAGGTCAGGCGAGAGGGGAAACGGGGGGTAATATATACTCCGTGTTAACCGACAAAAGCACCGTGCTCGAGGCTATAAATCACACTGAGGTGAAGAACGTCGATCTGATCGGGAGCCATCGAGCGTTGCTCGACTATGCTAAGTCACGCAACAGTGCGCTTGGAAGAGAGTACCTTTTCGACAGCTGGCGAGACGATAAAGCGATCGGAAATTATGATGTCGTTATTTTCGACACCCACCCCGACATGGATTGCCTCACCCTAAGTGCTCTGGTTGCTAGTGATTACTACATAGTGCCTCTCTTTGCAGAGTTGGACCCCATCGTCGGCTTAACCGATATGTTTCTCCAAATAGAAACAATCAAAAAGCGCTACAATCGCAGCTTATCTCTACTCGGCGTATTGGTTACTAAGTACGACAAAGCTGAAGCCACCCATCGCAAGCTTGAGGCCAAGATTAGATCTGGTGCTAAGAAGGGTAACTATACCGTCTTTAAAACCGTGATCCCCGCATCGAAAAGACTATCCTCGTCTAAACTCATGGCTAGACCTGTGGTGAGTTTTGAGCCCAGCTCCCAGGTTGCAAAGGACTTCGTCGCTTTGGCTAAAGAGATCAATCCAAAACTCAAGCCTAAAAGCGCCACCGCTAAATCGGAGTGCGCCATAAGTTTTGCAGCTATCGAAGAGCAAGTTTTGGCCGAGGCGACAGCCGAGGCTTCCGCCAACGATCTGATTTGAGGAGGTAGCCATGCGGGCAATAGAGCGCAACAAGAAGAACCCAAGAGCAAACTCAAAGAGTCCGTCAAAAGTTAACGAGCGCCAGAAAAAAAATCCTCCACCTAAGCCGACCAAGTCCAGCGCCAAATCAAAAGCATTAGCGGCAGTCGATGCTTTACTACGGCAACCCGAGCCGAAGCGTGTGGGGGCGAGCGCTGCAGGACGAGTGCGCCCGGTGATGCCGAATAGGGATGTCCCAGACGCAGGTGCCCCGACACTCTCGCGGTTCGAGCGATGTATGATCCGCGCCGAGAAAGGGGAACCGGGTCCCATCTTAGTCAAGGATCTGCTTCTTAGTGAGCAAGCAACGGTCGCTGCGCGTAAAAGTGGACGTATCGATCTTTATAAAAAGATACTGAAGGCTACGCCTACCGCTCAGCCTGGCCGACCTTTAGTTAACATTATTGGCACCAGTGATGAGGATCTGCGATTCCAACTATTGTCGCTCCACGACCTAGTCTTAGCAGCTAGTGAACTCGGACGAGAGCAACTTCAGGTTTCCTTGGTTCGTCTTTCGGAAGCCGAAGCCGAGCGTCTACTGCTCCAGCAAGAAGTAAATGAACCACTTGATGCTGAAGTTTCTCCACTCGCAATTGCCCGCATGAATGGGTTTCTGCAGCTTCCGCTGGCGTCAATCAATCGCGACGAAAACTTGCGTCAGGACATTGATAGCGAAGGAGCTGAATTCAAGAACTTGATCAGCTCTATAGAGACTATCGGGCTGCAAAATCCTCCGGTGGTAGAGGTAAGACTCGAGCGCGATCATGACGACTCCAGTGTGCGCTACGTCTGTGTTTCTGGTCATCGTCGACTACTTGCTTTAGAGCATCTGGGCCAAACCGAGGTCGTGTGTGCGCTCAAGCAGTTCAAGTCTGAGCGGCATCGAGCTCTGGCTGGTCTAGCTGAGAATATAAATCGAGAGGATCTACATTTTCTCGACAAGGCCGACGGCTACGGTCTATTGGCCCGACAAGGTATGTCGGTGCATGAAATTGCCGCATTGCTCGACGCCGACCAGCGTACGGTTGCCAAGTATCTCCGAGCTTCGGCGTGGGACGGCGGAGTAAAAAAACGTCTGCGTGAATTGGGTTCTAAGGTTACAACCCGCTTCCTACTCAACATGTTGGCAGCGGGAGAGAGAACCACGTCCGAACTACACGCACTGATCGATCGATTTTCCGCTCACCGCGAGTCAAAACTCAAACTGAAGCGCGGCGCTCAGATGCGGGCGAAACTAGATGAGTTCTGCAACTTGAGCGAAGTTTCGCGAGAGCAGCGTCAACTGATTGAAAAGGCCCTGAAGTTTCTTGGTATTATGAGGTAGCTGGCGTGTTGCTTGCGTGGTGGTAGGTGTGGGCTACGCCCTCACCTTTCCCATGTCTTAACTATCCGATTTAAATAAAATAAAACGAATAAGTTGTGTTTCGACTAAAGTATGGGCGTCATTCTGCCGATAAGCAACTACGTACAGTGGTATATTAGAGGCAATCTATGACGACACCTAGGTGGGTAACCATCATAAGCTCAGCGGTTCTGCTTGCAAGCAGCGCCTGTTCCGGTGGGTCCGTGGTGTCGAAAACTAGCAAACCGTCTGAGGCTACGTTCGGGGACAGCGGCGCTCAGAAAGCGCCACTTCCGCCCAAAGTCAATGCGGAGCAGCTGTACGGCGGTCTTACCGTTGGGGGCGCTGAGGGAGTCGATCCTGGGCTTGTGCTTGAGGATCGGATCCAAAAGCTCGCAAGTGCCAATTTTCATGAGTTCATCAATGCTGTCGAGAGTCGGGTCGTCAATGATGCGCTGACGTTAGATGGCGTGATGAGGGTAGAAAACGTCAAAGACAAATTCATGGTCACGTTACCGAAGATTAAGGCACTGGCGATACGCTGGCGGTCCCTGGGTTCGTTTTGGCGCATGCAAGGCTTAAATCCTAAGAACGTATCACCCTACGATATCGAAAAGAATGTAGGGAGGGCATTTAAGTATTTTAATATCCCGGAGCGACAAGCGAGGCCTCAAATTGAGCAACAGAACCTTCAAGACGAGATCGATCGCATAAACCAAGAAGCTGCCATAGGTACGGTAAGCCGCTCGGTAAACAGCAACTGCGGCAAGTACAATCAGCCCAAGTGTACCCCCGATCCCATCGTGGCTGAGGATATGTCGCCTAACCAAATCAGTTTCGAGGCATGTAAATTACCGTCCGGACTTGATTTGAAACACCGCTGCACGCTAGCTGGTGCTATCGGTGGAGGGCTGATGATGGCAGACAAGCGTCTGGAAACTTTGGGTGCTGTGATAGCGGCAGCCGCTCTAGTATGCGTGGCTGAGTCCACAGCACCAGTGGCGCAGTTTTGTTCGCCTACCAACACCTTTAAACAGGATCCCACCCTCTAATCGGTGTTATGCTCGAACGGTGAAGCCGGTTTGACGCACCGAGGTGAATTTTGTCTGACAAATATGATGATCGATCAGTTGTCGTTGGTGTTGATCTTGGGACTCAGGGCATTAAAGTAGTGCTCTATGACTTTCGGTTGCGCCACGAAGTGGCCACGGCTCGTAGCTCACTTGCGTTATTTGTCGGTGAAGATGGTGCCCGCGAGCAGGCCGCGGATTGGTGGCTTGACGGGTTGAGGGAGTGTTTCGCTGCGTTGCCGAGCACCCAGAAACAGCGAGCATTAGCTTTGGCGGTATCGGGTCAACAGCACGGATTGGTCGCGTTGGGCGAAGATGGTCGAGTCGTGGCACCCGTAAAGCTCTGGAACGACACTTCAACATTAGCGGAATGTGATGAGATTGAGGCCATTCTAGGTGGGCGCGAGGCAGTAATTAGGTTGATCGGTAATCCCATTCTACCTGGATACACAGCGTCTAAATTGCTGTGGCTTAAAAAAAATAGGCCTACTGCGTATAACGAGATGAGGCATATTTTATTACCGCATGACTATTTGAATTATTACTTTACAGGGCGTATCACAGCTGAAGCTGGCGATGCATCGGGAACGGGATTTTTCGATATTCGGCGCCGCCAGTGGAGTAAGGAAGTACTCCGTGCCATCGATGACAGCAGAGACCTCCTTCTTGCCCTACCCGACATTTGTCCATCTTACGAATCTATTGGTTGCGTAAAATCTAATATCGCGGCTGAGCTGGGGATCCCCGCAGACGTCATGGTAGCAGTCGGCGGTGGTGACAATATGATGGCCGCCATCGGCACTGGAGCTGTGTTTCCCGGGGCACTCACGATTAGTTTGGGTACATCCGGCACCCTATTTGCGTATGCCGAAACACCAACAGTCTCTGATCAAGGTGATTTTGCATCGTTTTGCTCATCAACAGGTGGCTACCTGCCTCTAGCTTGTTCCCTTAATTGTACCTCTGCAACCGAATTAGTCCGTGCAACTATGGGCATAAATTTAGATCAGTTTGATCGGAATCTGCAGGCAAGTGAGGTGGGCGCTGGTGGTATTGTCGCGCTGCCCTTTTTTGGAGGTGAAAGAACCCCCGAGTGTCCCCTTGGAACAGGTACTTTCTTCGGATTGACTTCGCTTAATACCAGTGCTTGCAATTTAATGCGTGCGGTAGTTGAGGCCACAGTCTTCAGTCTTCGCTGGGGATTTGAATCCATGCAACGGCAAGGTTTAGTCAGCCGCGTAGCAACCGTGACAGGCGGCGGTGCCCATAGTAAAGAGTGGTTACAGATTATTGCGGATGTATTAGATCTCGAAGTCAAGGTGTCACCTCATGGCGAGGCGGCTGCTTTTGGTGCCGCCCTTCAGGCACTGTGGTGTCTTGAACACAGTCGAGGCCGCGCCACAAGCATTGCTGATATCGTCAGCAGTCACCTAGAATTTAACGGAGAAAGAATCTTCACGCCTCAAAGGCAAAGAGTTGCGACCTATACTGAGATCTTTCGTCGTTACCAGGATCTTGTCATAATGATGCAGGCCCGTTGGGCGCATAGATAATTTTTTTCAGGAGGGTGTCCCCATGGCTTCCACTGCGTCTTATTTTCCCTCAGTTAAGCAAATCGCCTACGAGGGACCAAAGTCAGATAATCCTCTTGCGTTCAAATACTATGATGCAAACCGTAAGGTCGCTGGCAAAAGTCTCCGAGAACATCTGAAGTTTGCCGTTTGCTACTGGCATAGTTTCTGTGGAGAAGGCGCGGACCCATTTGGTAGTGGCACGCTAAACCATAAATGGGAGCAGGGCGCTAATGCTATGGATCGGGCAAAGGCTCGTCTTGATGCCGCATTTGAGTTTTTTGTGAAGCTGGGCACACCGTACTACTGTTTTCATGATCGGGACATGGCACCCGAGGGTCAATCTATCAGTGAGAGTGAGAAGAACCTACAAACAATGGTTGGCCTCGCTAAGAAGATGCAGGAGTCTACTGGCGTTAAGCTACTGTGGGGAACTGCCAATCTTTTCAGTCATCCACGCTATATGAACGGAGCCGCAACCAATCCAGATATGAGAGTGGTCGCGCACGCCGCCGCACAAGTCCATGCAGCTCTTGCTGCGACGGTAGAGCTAGGTGGAACATCTTACGTCTTCTGGGGCGGTCGTGAGGGCTATAATGCGCTGCTTAACACAGACATGAAGCGCGAGCTGGATAACTTGGCTCAATTTTTGAGTTTGACGCGGGATTATGGGCGCAAGATCGGATTTAAGGGCGACTTTCTCATCGAACCAAAGCCGATGGAACCCTCCAAGCATCAATATGATTTTGATGCAGCAACGACTATCGGCTTCTTACGGCATCATGGTCTTGATAAGGACTTCAAACTAAATATTGAGGCGAACCATGCAACCTTGGCCAACCACACCTTCGCGCACGAGCTGCAGGTGGCTAGTGATTCGGGGCTGCTCGGTAGTATAGACGCAAATCGTGGTGATGCTCAGAACGGCTGGGACACTGATCAGTTTCCGACTAATGTATATGATGCGGTCGAAGCGATGATGGTGATTCTGAGTTCTGGCGGTTTTGTACATGGTGGGATCAATTTTGATGCCAAAGTGAGGCGCAATTCCACCGATGTTGAGGATCTTTTCATTGGACATATCGGTGCAATGGATAACTTCGCATTTGGGCTAGAAGTAGCAGCTAATCTCATTGAAAGTGGAGCAATTAGTAAGCTTCGCGGTGCGCGGTATGAATCTTTCCAATCAGGAATTGGTCGTGACTTCAGCCGTGGCAAAGTCAGTCTCGCGCAGCTCAGAGATTATGCGGCAGACCTACCAGCGTTCACGCCAGAGAGTGCTAAGCAGGAATTGGTTGAGAATATTGTGAACCAATATCTCTTTGGACGTGTTTTAGCGTAAGACTAACTTTTTACCGAAAACCGATCTCTGGGGATTTCAAATCGACTAATCACATCCTGGTTCTCCGTCGTGCGGCGAACCAGGATTAGTGCGTAGGGATCCACATAGATCGGCGCCCATTCGGGGTCATTAATCCGATGAATTAAGAAGGTTTGACCCGCAGGCGTGTAGTCGTGCCAGTTAAAAAAAATCACATTGAAATGCAGGGCGGCATCTAGTTCTTGCCATTTAGTATTGTCCTCTTGTGCCGGTACATAAGCCTCGGTCAAGAATCTTGCCGGGTAGGCTTCAGGTCGGTTGTCTACGAACACCTTAGTGTCAGGAAAAAGCGAGTAAATCAAATAACCACCGATATCGTAGTTGTTGAATAAAGGGCCTTTTAGCCTTTGCGCCCCGTAAAAGTTTGCAGCGTCAAGAGCGCCGGGTTTGAGGCCTATACCGATCTCGGAAAGGAATTGAGAACCAGTAGGTAAAATAAAGGAAAAGGTCGCCATCAAGGTGGCCAATACCATCAACCCGTTGCGCCATCGGCTGGACTTGATTTCAGCCAAGGTCTGGCATGCAGTCGGGACAAAGAATAAACCGAACATAGCGATATTGCGTATAGCGCTGAGAGCCATGAGTGCAAGTAGCGCACATAGAGCAGTAGTGGCAAAGGGTAGTCGGCGTGCACACTTGATAGCGACACGTAAAGTGAGAACGAACATTACCAATAGTGCCACGTACACCGGCCCGAACACTGGGAAATGCATGCCGCGACGAATGAAAAATGGAATGCCCTGGTTCTCTACGATCATATAGCCGTAGTTGTTGAAAATTCTGAATGGATAGGTAGCAAGGTTCCATCCTTCGGGGTTAATGACCGTTACCATGCATGACGTTAGTAGTAACAAGGCCAGCAATTTGAATTTGAGCAGTGCTGCAGATCGCTCTACTGGTTCGACAATGAAATAAAGATGCAGCAGAGCCTGGGCGGTAAACGCGCCGATGATCAGTAGGCCAAAAAAGAAATAGATATGACAGTTGACCCAAAGCACCATCAAAGGCAGTAGTGCCGGGAGCCAAATAGCCTTTAGTCGACCGCGGGAATACCCGTTAATCATGCCGTAGGTGATTGCACTTAAGAGTAAACTAATACCCTCGGGCCTAACCTCAGTGCGGTAGCTAATCATGGGCAGAGCTATGAGGGTAGCCGCTACGACCACCCAGCTGCGCATATCTCTCCATGCTGAGAAGCTGATGACTGCAGTAGCCCCGCCGACCAATAGGCAATAGAACAGCGATAGGCCTACAAAGTCAGTTAGTGCATGGACGCCATAGAAGATCACCCCACTTAGCCAATGGTGGTTCACGAATGGCGCCTGCGGATGGGTATACGAATAAAAATTGGAATAAAGGACATCGCGGTCTTCGAGCACCCATCTACCATTGGCTAAATGGCGGCCTAGATCTGCTGTGGAGAGGTCGATCTGCCGTGCAGCGAGCGTGGCAGCTGCTAAACTAGCGAGCAGTAGACAACAGAGTTGCAGTGTTTTGCTCAGTCGGTCGTGGGTCATAAAGGGGTGGTTCCTGTCACCGATCGTCTCCGTCGACTTTTTTGATTGTTCAATTGTTTAACCTCGAGTAGAGGAAGCGATATCGAGCTAGCCTTGATCCAAGTGTTTTTAATAGGTTACAGTATTCCACACAGTCACTTCAATCGAGTTGGACATGGCGGTAATAAGTAGCACGCAATATCAGTCAGCGACTGGCGATCGCGCCAGTTGGCTAGTTGACGTGCTGCTACTGCTTTTCATGGCTGCGCTGGTCTTTGGTGTGGTCCAATTCGGACGTCAATGGCTCGTGCCGGCAACCCCTCTGGAGCATCAGTCGCTCGAGATTGATCTTTCGCCCTGGGCCCTGCCCGTTTACTCCTTAAAATCATTGGCACGCGGTTTTCTGGCCTATGGTTTGTCTTTGTCTTTCACGCTCCTTTACGGTTCCGTCGCAGCCAAGCGCCCACGAGCCGAACGCGTGATGATCCCCATTCTGGATATTTTACAAGGGATTCCGGTATTGGGATTTCTGCCAGGCTTAGTGCTGGGATTGGTGGCGATCTTCCCCAACAGCAACGTAGGTCTGGAACTTGCCTGTATCATCATGATCTTCACTGGCCAGGCCTGGAACATGACTTACTCATTTTATGGCTCCGTACGGTCTGTCCCAGTCGATCTTCGGGAGGTTGCTCGCCTACACAATTTCGGCGTTCTGAAAACCTTCAAAACCCTAGAGGCGCCGTACAGCATGATCGGTCTCGTGATGAACAGCATGGTGAGCATGGCTGGTGGCTGGTTTTTCCTCACTACCACGGAGGCTTTTAGACTAGGCGACCGAGACTTCCGCCTCCCCGGGATCGGTTCTTACATGAGCGAGGCCATTGACAAGGGCGATCGCATGGCACAGGCCTATGCAGTATTGGCCATGGCGCTCATGATTGTGGCTACTGATTGGCTCATCTGGCGCCCCCTGTCCGTATGGTCGGAACGATTTAAGTCAGAGGAGGTGGCTGGTGAACGTGAGGAGTCGTTTGTACTGTCGATCCTTATGCGCTCCCGCTTGCTCATGCAATTCGGTGAGTGGCGTCGCCGGCGGCAATCAGCTAGGCGTGAGAAGCCCTCAGCTTTGGCGCCAGCGGATCAAACCTCTCAAGTAAGAAAGAGAACTAGCGCTCCGGCCTGGGAGCATAGCTTACCGCTCTTGGGTTGGCTCGCCACCTCAGCTTTTGGCGGCTTAGCAATTTGGGGTGGGATCAAACTGACACAGTTAATCTGGGAATTGACTCTCAACGACTGGTTGAAGGTGCTCATATCGCTTTGCATGACCTTCCTACGTACGACCACGGCCGTCCTGCTGGGTGCTCTGTGGACTGTTCCAGCGGGAATCATCATAGGACGATCGCGGCGCCTGTCTCGCAAACTGTCTCCGGTAGTCCAGGTGATTGCGTCCTTCCCAGCTCCCATGCTGTTCCCGCTGGTGACTATGGCTATGTTGTGGCTGGGAGTAGATTTTGCGTTTGGCTGCACAGTATTAATGTTGGTTGGTTCCCAGTGGTACATACTGTTCAACGTGATTGCTGGGGCACAATCCATTCCCGGAGACCTGCGGGAACTTGCTAGAATGTATGGCGTTACTGGATGGCCCTTATGGCGAACGCTGTACCTACCGGCCATTTTTCCCGCCCTAGTAACCGGACTCGTAACTGCTGCTGGCGGGGCATGGAACGCAAGCATTGTTGCGGAATTTGTTCACTATAGAGACCAAACCCTGATAGCTCCTGGACTCGGGTCCTTGATCACTAAATCGACCGAAGATGCTAACTTTCCTTTACTATGCGCTGGGGTGCTGACCATGTCTTTGGCCTTAGTGGTGATAAATCGAGTGCTCTGGAAGCGGCTCTATGCCCTTGCGGGATCTCGCTTCATGTTAACTGGCAAGAGTTGAACCATGACCATCAAGATCATAGAGCCATTTAGCGAAACCGGTAGTCGTGCAGACCTCATTGCCGAGGCTCGTAATATCAGCAAAACCTATGCAGAGGAGTCAGGGGGCGCGCGGATGGCCCTGCAAGATGTCTCGCTAGCCATTTCGCCGAACGAAGTCGTATGTATTCTTGGCCCCTCTGGCTGCGGCAAGAGTACCCTACTGCGCATCTTGGTGGGTCTGATCCAACCAAGTGCTGGCACTGTCTTCAGCCACGGAAGACAGCTACACGGGATCCACCCAGGTGCTTCCTTAGTGTTTCAAAACTTCGCGCTGTTCCCCTGGTTGACCGTTGAGGACAATGTTCGGGTGGGCCTCCACGGCCGCGGACTAAGCCGCTCTGAGGAGTCCGATCTCATTGCAACTACACTTGAAAAAGTTGGTCTAGGTGGTGTTGACAGAGCTTTTCCCAAGGAACTTTCTGGTGGCATGAAGCAACGAGTCGGGCTTGCCCGTGCACTTGTGGGTAAACCCGAGCTCCTGTGTCTGGACGAACCCTTTTCGGCGTTAGATGTGATGACTGCCGAGGCTCTTAGGTCAGAGGTTTATCGCCTGTGGAGTGAGGGTAAATCTGGGCTGAGTAGCGTCTTGCTTATCACCCACTTGATCGAAGAGGCTGTGTTTCTGAGTGACCGTATTGTGATCATGGATGCGAATCCAGGACGGGTCCGTGCGGTTGTGTCGAACGATTTAGGTCACCCGCGCGAATACCGGTCGCGTGAGTTTCAGGACTTCGTGGATCACATTCATGACATTCTGACTGCTGTGCATTTGCCGGATGTTCCGGTTGAGCCGCGGATCCCCCATGCCGCAGTTGCCGAGCGCATTACACCCATACCCGCAGTCACGCTGGGTCAAATCACAGGTATGATGGAGATCCTTCATGATCACGGCGATGAAATGGATCTCTTCGACCTTAATGAGTTCGTGTCCAATGAGCTGGGACAAACACTCACCGTTGTCAAGGGCGGGGAACTTCTCGGGCTGATCGAAACACCAGGTGATCTGGTCAAACTAACTCCCGAGGGTAAACACTTTCTGCAGGCCAGCGTTGCTGAACGCAATGATCTTTTGGCATCACGCATGAAAGGTCTGGGAATTTTCAGAATGGTGCTTCAAATGCTAGATTCTGCACCTGAGGGCAGCCTCGAGGACGAAGAAGTTGTGGCCGCAGTAGCCGCGCACTTGCCGCGTGAGCCTGCTAAGCAACTATCAGACACAGTTTGCGATTGGGGGCGGACGGTGGAGCTCTTTGATTACGATGCTGTGCGTGAGGTGTGGTCAAAAAAGACGCTTGAATAAAATTTTAATTTATCATTAAAAATATTTTTGATAAAACATTAATATATGAGCCGATTTTTATTATTATTGATTTCGCTGTGGAGCAGTGGCCTCTTCGCTAAAGGAGACACTGAGCCAACGTTGATATTAGACGCGACGGCTCAAGTGCGGTCCACCAGCAAGCGGGTATTCTCCAGGACGGAGCTACTGAATCACCCTCAGCGCAAAGTCCTCAAAGTGCCAGTCGATCCCAGCTATCCGGGGCGACCCATGGAATATCAGGCTGTTCCTATAGCAACTTTATTCTCAGGGCTAAATTTACCGCCCGATGCCGTCATTGAATTTAAATGTACAGATGGCTTTGCCGCCACCATTAGTCAAAGTCGTATCTTGAATTCCGATACACGGCGGTCTGTCGCCTATGTGGCAGTTGAAGACCCACGGCGTCCGTGGCCGAAGGTTAAAGGTGGGAAATCAACGGCAGGTCCTTTCTATTTAGTCTGGGACCATCCTGAATTGTCCGCGGTGGTTCAGGAGGAGTGGCCGTTTCAACTTGCTGCTTTTACAGTCAAGGGAAGTTTGCAGGGGCTATATCCAAGGATTTTTCCGGCAGTTGAGGCACCACCATCTGTCGTTCGCGGTTTCGCGTCTTTCACGAAGAACTGTTTTCCTTGCCATACGGTTAACATGGCCGGGCCAGCGCAAGTCGGACCGGACTTAAACGTCCCTAAAAATGTAACCGAATACATTGAACCGAAGACCCTGCGAGCTTTAGTGCGTAATCCTCAATCGGTTCGCTACTACCCGGGTTCACGGATGAGTGCGTTCCCCGAGGCCATTTTACCTAACTCAGAGTTAGAAGATTTGATAGATTATCTTGCGCACATGGCAGGACACAAAAGCACGCCGTAGGGAAGGTCAGCCGAATGTTAAAGCGCTCGATATTTCTTTGTGTTTTTGTGCCGCTAATGAATAGCAGGGCGCTTGCCAAGGCGGAGCCACTCGAATTTCGCGGCTGGCTACAGTGGCTGAATACCCTCGAGCATACTACGCCAGATACGAAAAACGAGCTAAATCCTGAGAATCAGGTACTCAGAATTCCAAATACAACATACGCCTCATTACTGAGGCCAAACTTCAAAATCACCTCTAGCGATGTCCAGTTTGTGGTGAGGCCACGGGTCATTTACAGGCAGGATTACACTAAGGTAAATGATAAACAGCAGCCTGAGACTAGTCAGTTGCAGTCTTATCTTAACGACGCCTTTGTCCAGTGGACTGTCTCCGATACGGTAACTTTTACCTACGGTAAGCAGGTCTATCAGTGGGGAGCGGCTGAGACCTTTAGCCCGAGTAACCGGATATTTCATGATGTTGCATCGAACCGTGACATCCGCTACGAGGTGCGAGGTAAGCGTATTGCACGCCTTAATTTGAGTTCTGGTAAGGAGCTCAATGCTGTGCTCATGGCTGATGTAGAGGACGACAAAGATGCCTTGATCTTTAATGCAGATACGAAATGGGTGCCGAGCGCTTTGGCCAAAGGGGAATATGGCTGGAATTCAGGCGCTGACTACCTTGGTCTTGTAATGGGCGGTCAGAAGAATGGGCTTCCATGGATAGGTGAGTATTTTAACGTTTCAGTGCCATTTTTTGACGGTTTATCGCTTTTCGGTGATACCAGTCATCAGCGCGGTTCAGAGGCGTGGTATCCAGTTGTCAATAGTCAGAACACTCCAGTGGGGGTTCAGCAGCAGATAACCTTTGGCCACTCAAGACTCGATAGTAAGCACGTCTACACGCTCGCTGTGGTGGGGTTGAAATACGATTTCATTAACGGGACTATTTTGCGCGGCGAATACGTTTATAACGAGGCCGGATATACGAAGACCCAAAGAGATCTGGCGCGTGCTGCGCTAGATCCACGCAATCCGCTGCAGCAACCTGTGCTGCTGGACAATTTTAAGCGTTATTTTGCTCCAGGTCTGGACATAACCGGGCAAAGATATGCGTATGCATCACTCTATGTTCCAGATATGTTTAAAATTAATGATTTGCTGTTCATGGCCAGAACAGTCTACTCCCTACTTGATAAATCCTCGCTGTCCTATGTCAGTGTCGACTACAAGATGGGAGGTAACGGGACGCTCTCACTCGCCGTCGGTGGGGGTGCTGGTAAAAGTAACTCGGAGCTAAAAGGTTTCACGGCTCCCATGCAGTATCTTGCATACCGTCACGATTGGTGACAGGAGGGAATGATGAGTACTGTGACAAAACCGGGGGCAGCATTTGTCGAGCTCCGAGGTATCGTCAAAAATTATCGACTTGGGCAGACTGTCGTGTCAGCGCTCAGGGGCGTTAGCCTGCAGCTTCACCGCGGCGAATTTACTGCCGTCATTGGAGCATCGGGATCGGGAAAAAGCACCTTACTGAACATGATTGGCTGTATTGATGACCCCGACTCCGGAAGTATCAGCTTCGATGGTGTTGAGGTTACTAAGCTCACTGACGATGCGAAGAGTCATTTACGGAATCAGAAGATTGGTTTTATTTTTCAGTCGTTTAACCTGATCCCAGTCCTGAGTGTCGAGGAAAATGTTGAGTTGCCACTCCTGATCAACTCGAGCATCAGCGTGGCAGAGCGTAGTGAGCGCGTCGCATCGGCCTTGGCAGATGTAGGTCTGAGTGCGTATACCAAGAATCGGCCCGATCAGCTTTCTGGCGGTCAGCGTCAGCGAGTTGCCATAGCTAGAGCCTTGGCTGGCAATCCCGATTTAGTATTGGCAGATGAACCTACGGCCAACCTGGATTCGCAAAACTCAGCAAAAATTATTGACCTCATGTTAGAGCTAAACTCGCGCCGTAAGGTGACGTTCTTGTTTTCCACTCATGACGCAAATCTCATGAATCGCGTCTCGAGAATAGTCAACATTCAAGACGGAGTGATCCGCTCATGAGTGTTGGCAAATGGAAGCTAGCGCTGCGCAATTTGAGTCGCAATCGCCGTAGGAACTTTGCTACGGGTGCCGCCATAGCGACTGGATTTGCCGCCCTCATTGCCCTGGGCGGCTTTGTCAACCGGACGGAAAACCACCTCAGAGTTTATACAGTTTATTTGAATCGTGTTGGTCACATAAATATTTACAAGAAAGATGGCCTAGATAAGTTTTCAACAAAGCCCCGGCAGTACAGTCTAGACGATGCCGACATCGCCAAAATCAAACAGGTGGTCGCCGACATCAGCAATATTGAGATTCACGGCGGTCAGCTCATCGGTGCCGGTATTGTTGGCAACGGCTGCCGCACTGTGCCTTTTGTGGCTAAGGGCATTGACCCACAAGTTGACCTGCAGCTGCGTAATCATGTCGAAATGCGCAAATGGATTCCTAGGTTGCGAGATTTTGCCCGAGGCTCTGGTCTGTGGAACTATGATGATCAACTCGGTGGTATCGTGATCTCTACCGGTTTGGCAAAAATTTTGGGCAAGACCGTTGTTTATAGCGAATTGCCAAAAGATCAGCGCCCCGTAGTGGTAGTTAATTGCGCCGCACCAGATGCGAAAGAAAAGATTGCTGCGGATACCAATGTGCAGCTAGTTGCCGGAAGCTGGACGGGAATGATGGCTGCACAGGATGCAGAGGTCGTAGCGACCTTTGTTTCAGCGATTCCGGAATTAGCAAATTCGGCTGTCGAGGCCTCTCTAGCCCAGCTACAGCGCCTATACGACACAAACAGTGTTACCTATTACTCTCTATGGCTAAGGGATCCCAGTCAGCTAAAAAAGAATATATCTCTTATAAAAGAGCGTCTGGCGACCGCCGGCCTAAATGTGGATATTTATCCCTGGATGAATGAGGAAGTTTCCCCGTTTTATTCAGGAACGATGCAGTTTGTTTACGTCATGGTTACTTTTATTTCCTTTGTACTAGCTGCAGTTGTAATTTTGTCCATCTTTAATTCGGCCACAATGACTATTATCGAACGATCCCAAGAAATCGGGATGATGCGCTCGATTGGGTTCACGCGCAGCCAGATTCGTCGCCTGTTTGAAATGGAAATGCTGTTACTGGCTACTTTTTCCATTATCTCTGGTGGCTTGGTCGCGGCGATCGGGATCTTTCTCGTAAACAATCTGGGGATCACTTACAACCCGCCAGGTATCTCGGGTGGCATGATTCTTAAGCTGGTGCCAAACGTCAAAATTGTTGTGCAGTCTGGTATCGCAACACTCTGTTTGGCCTTGATCACAACAGTACTGGCTGTACGCAAGGTGGTCAGAACTAATATTGCAATACTACTGCTTGGATCACAGCGCTAAATTGGTCCGATAATCGGAGGTTTGTTATGGTTGCGGAGACTATTTTACTATCCTTGGTCCTGGGTGTGACTAACCTCAGCTCGCGGGTTTACGCTAAGGGAGGCACCCCATCAGCTCCAGCGGCGGCCACTCCTCCCTCTGCCGACGACTTGCTAAAGGACTCTGATAAAGCACGCGGCGCGCTGGAAGGCGGTATCTCATGGGAGATCGATGTCGAGACCTTCGAAGACGGTGGGCAAAATAAGGTTCACTACCTCGTTAAAGTCAAGGGGGTTGATGCTCTGGCAGAGGCCATCTCGCCTGCCCGCAACAAAGGCGAGACTATGCTCTTCAACGATCGCAACCTATGGTTTTTCAAACCGGGGCTAAAGAAACCGGTTGCGATTTCAGCGCGTCAGAAGCTGATGGGACAGGCTGCCAATGGTGATATCGCCTCGACAAACTACTACCGAGACTACGAGGGTAAGGTCATCGGTGAGGAAAAAGTCGGATCCGTTGATTGTTTTAAACTTGAGCTTAAAGCGAAGGCCAAGAATGTAACCTATGACGGCATACGCTACTGGATTTCGAAAAAAGATCACTTGGGTCTGAAGGCGGAGTTTCTGACAGTTAGCGGAGATATGTTTAAGAGTGCCTTATTTAAGTACATGAACAAGGTCACGCTCGACGGTAAATCCATGCAATTTGTGAGTGAGATGGACATTCTTGATGCCCTTAAGCAGGGAAGCCATACGGTCATAACTTACAGCAATCCCAAACCCGAGAATCATCCGGACAGTCAATTCAATATTAATAACCTTGTGAGATAACGTAATGGCGGCACAGTCACTTAGTGTTTATAGGCAGATGTCTCGCCTTGCCTGGCGCAATGTGGTTCGCAATTGGCGCCACAGCTTGGCGACGATATTGGCAATTGCCTCGGGATTCATGGCTGTCTCGCTATTCGATGGTTTTCTTAAAGAGCTACACGAGCGAAACGTAGATAGCTTTACGACTAGGGGCATGTTGGGTCAATTGGTGATCCAAAAAGTGGGTGCAAGTGAAGCTACAGCTGAAGACCAGTGGGCCTATGCTATCACCAAAGAGGAGCAGGATTTCGTTGAGTCGTTCCTGCGTAATGATCCGGAGTTTCTCCGTCGGGTTAGATTTTTATATATGGTAGGCATGGTCAATGCAGGGCCTTATAATACGGTGTTCACAAGTTATGCCATTGATGTCAAAGAAGGTGGAGAGGTCCGCGGTGATCGCTGGTACTGGTACACATTGGCTGGTGAACCACTTGATCAGGTTAAAGAACCGTCGATTAGTCTGGGCATGGGGCTTGGACACCTTATTGACTGTGATTCCACATACGATGGATCTAACTTCATCCTCGAGGACGGTAATTATATCCCCGAGAAAAGACCTTTTCTTTGCAAGCATCCGCGGGTAACGCTGTCGGCCACCACGGAAGCGGCTCAGGTTAATGCTATTGATTTACCAGTAAGCGGATTATTCGATGCTGGGTTCCGTGAAGCAGATAAGAGGGCCATCCGCGTCGATTTGGCCCAAGCGCAGCGATTACTTGATACCGACAAGATTTCGATGATCTCGGTGCAATTAAAAAATCCGAACAATCGAGACCAGTTCATCGCGCGTTTGCGAGCGGCAATCGCGACGAAAGGTTTCAACCTGCAGGTCGATCGATGGGAAGATCATCCTATGACGTCCTACGTCATGGGGGGGCTACAGATTCTTCATGTATTCCGTAATCTTTTTATGACTATCGTGGTTTTGATTGGTGTTATGTCTGTCGCAAACACCATGATGAAATCTGTCAACGAGCGCATCCGTGAGATCGGCACGTTGCGCAGTCTGGGTTTTTTAAGGCGGCATTTAGTGTGGATGTTCTCGGTTGAGGGAGCGTGTCTAAGTTTGATCGCATGCATTATCGGATTGGTGGTCACGATTTTGATTACATTTGCTATTGATCACGCTGGCTTGACCTACAAGGCTGGTATACTCTCGGTGCCGATAAATTTGAGGGTACGTTACTCGGTGGGCGCGTGGATCATTAGCGCTACGGTGCTGAGTCTTTTAGCCACGGGGACTGCCTGGTTCTGCTCGCGGAGGGCAAGTCGCATGGTAGTGGCCGAGGCTATGCGTCATGTCTAATGTACAGTCACTGATCGCTCATTTGGAGTCAAGTCGCGCTGGCACTTTGTTTAAACGCGTTGATGAAGTGCGGTCAATGTTGGTCAAATGGGTGTCTGTATTCTTGGTATTTGTAGCTGTCGGATTTTATTTTGCGCAGGATCTGATTAATTTTTTGAAGATTCCCCTGGCAGACGCTCTGCCGGGACAGGCGCAGGTGCTGCATTTTACCGGCCCCCTTGAGGTGATGATGGCGTATATGAAAGTCGCCTTCGTAGCCGCATTTTTGCTGGCGTTACCACTCGGATTTTTCCAAATCTGGCGTTTCATGATTTCGGCATTCCCTGAGCGAGATCATCGGCTGACTATACCTTTTTTTGTAAGTTCGCTGCTACTTTTTGGGCTGGGAGTGATCTTTTGCTATTTTGTTATGCTACCTGTGGGGCTTAAGTGGCTAGTGGGTTTTGGTGGTGATCAGGCTGACGCAATCATCACGGTCGGTGAATACGTGGACATGTTAGTGTTCATGATTATTGCCTTTGGTTTAGCCTTTCAGCTACCACTTGTGATCATACTTGTGGAGCGCCTAGGGCTCGTTCAAGAGGTCACTCTTAAAAAACATCGCGGTGGCATTTTGGTGGGAATTCTCACAGCGGCTGCAGTTATAGCTCCTTCCCCGGATCCTATGTCTCAAGTGGCACTCGCGATTCCTATGTACCTGATGTTCGAGGCAGCATTGCTTGTGATTGGCCGTATGAAGCGCCAAAAACCACAGTCAACTTAGCCGCAAGAGACTGGCACAAAGCTTGAAAGCCCACTGACAAGGGAGGCTATACCGGTCTCGCCTATGGCAAAAGGAGCTCTTCTATGATGCCTGTCAGCACTATCGGGAAAAATGTGGAATTACTGAGACAAGACGCCAATAAAATGATTGAGGATCTAGGACGTCTTCAAGCAGATTTGGTTCAGGAGGGTAGAGCTGTGACAACTACTACGGCTCATAAGTTGGCGGAAGTAGCACAGTCTCGCCTAGCTGAGACCAAACGTCAGCTGCAGGCCGTTGACGATAGATTGCACAAGAGACCCTACAGTTACTACGCCCTTGGGGGGGCCTTTACCCTAGGAATTTTGGGTGGTCTCATGTTGCCATTTACTCGTCGGGTCCATTGAGAGACCACTAACGGCGACCTGATTTAAATGAGAATGGATTGTGGCAACTGCCACAATCCTCGAACCCAGCAAGCGCATGGTTGGGGAAGCTCACTCCTTGCGCATCCCTGGCGTGACAGCTTTGACAATCGTACGGGGTACCCTCGTATATCCCTCTTTTGTGGCAGGCATTGCACGTTGCACTACGATGGGCGCCCGTTAAGGGGAATTGAGTCAAAGAATGCGAGAAATTCAGAATTTGCCAATTTTGCTGCGTATGACATTGAGCGCACTCGGGTAGCCCGCCGTTATGATGGTCATCCTTTTTGTGGCAGAAAACACAGCGTTCGCTGGCTCCTGTTAATCGGCGATGATTGTCGGGTCCGTGGCATTGCTCGCAGCTCAGTAGATTATGCGCGCCCACCAATAGATAATTTTTATGAAAATCATCGATCGATGACCATGCGTGTTGCTCGGAGTGGCAGTTTATACAGCGGCTTCCGAGCTTACCATTATGTGGATCCTTATGGCACGTGGCGCAATTGCGATTGGCAAGGTCCGGGAACATAAATTGACTTTTGTATCGGGGTAAAGGCGAAGGGAATTTCACTGAAGTGGGCTTATGGCATTCGCGGCATTCCAGATTTGCATGCTTGCCTGTAATTGTGTAACCGGTACTCGCATGATCAAAAGGAAGCCGGGTTAGGAAGGTGTCAGTGGTATGGCACTGTGAACATGCCTGTTCCCGATATTTTTGATGGAACTGATCAAGATGCACGTTGGTATGACACTCGGTACAGTAACCATTTTCGCGATTGGCAAAAATAAATTTTCCCGCAAATTTACGTGGTTTTTCCGATAAAATACGAGATGTTGGGGTGTGGCACTTGGTGCATTGATTCTTGATCCGCAGGTGGTCGCCAGTGAGTCGGAAATGGGTCTCCGTATCGTGATTGAAGGGCTTGAGCTTGGTAAAACTAGTTGTGTCGTGACATGTTAAACACGCTTCACTTCGGTAGTCGGGGCGAAACTGATCGGAGTGAATATTCTTGTGGCAGCTAGTGCAAAATCCACTTGATGCATTTTGAAATTTGTAAACGTCACGACCATCGCGCAGGTGACACGCGGCGCAGGTGATGTCCTGATGACGTCCGGTAAGTTCAAACCTAGTGAGATTATTGTGGTCAAAGTTCTTCTCTAACTGCGGCAGTTTAGTCCAACTACTGGTGATATGGCATTCATTACATTTGCGATTCATCAGAGTGGGTGGGAATTTACCTATATGCGGATTCTTGTGACAGCTTTCGCATGTTTTTTGATTTAAATCTGGCCATGAATATTGACGAGTAGCATTGCCTCTAGTGTCACTAGGATCAACCTTTACGTGACACTCGTTGCACCTTACATCTAGATGCTTACCATCGACTCGGTATTTAGTCTCAATATTGTGGAAAAAATGCGGGGGAGGCGGCAATTTGTTGGGTTTGATACTGTCGTATATCCCGTTGACTTTCCACGAATCGTCGCGGTGGCATTGGCTACAGTCTGTAGATTGAAACTTGCCCGTAAACTGATGTGGGTCGTCTTTATTGTGGCAGCTGTTACAGCTGGGCGTTGGTCCGAAATAATGCGTATCTTCAGGACGTAGTGCCTTATCGGTGCGCTTGTTTTTGTGACACTCCTCACAGGCAAGCTTGGCATGCGGTTTTGATAGTGGCGAGCCAGTCTTACTGTGATCAAATGTAAGCTTGTCTATGATCGCGGAATCATAGTCTCTACCTTTATGCTCGCTATGACAGCTTAAGCAGGGTTTTTGAGTCAGTTTATGAAAGGATTTTGGTTTCTCGATCGACCTGCGGATGTCCTTGTGGCAGTCAAGGCACTTTTTGTCTGGCACCCCATTGGCCGCTGCGTGACAGCTCAGGCAGCTTGCGTGTTCGAGATCCTTGTGGGGCGCGGAGAGTGGGCCAGGGGCAAGCAATTTGTTTAAAATCCCCTGACTGTTTTTTGAGGATTTTGAATTTGATGCAGCCAAAGTAATTGGTGATGCAAAAACAATGATGCTCAGTATCCCGATAATTTTTGAAAAATGCATTTAATACCTCGCGTTCGGTGGCGCGACGTCGCGCAGAGGCGTGAATTCTCGCGTGCCGAATCGGTAGCCAATCGTGAGGAGTCCGCTGGCGATTCTGTTGTTTTCATCGGCGGCAAGTTCCCCACCAGCCGAGACTAGAATCCGCTTTGACAAATAAAAACCTAAATTACTACTAATAATCAATTGATTTAGGACGATGCCATTATAACGATTTTGACGCGTCAATCGCAGTGATACATCACTCATCCATCGGGTGGCAAAGTAGTTGAATACGGAATTCATAAATAAATCGCGACTAATAAAGCCGCGTCTAGTCCCGATGTACCCGCTGATCTGCGCATGCTCTGTGGCAAAGCGTGTCAAAGTGCCGCCCAGCGTTAGTTCTTGCTTGTCTAAGTAGTCGATCGTCCGCCGCCCAAGTATGAGCGTGCCCTCGAGTCTGGCCTGATCGTTCATACGGTACTGAATTAAACCCTTCGCCTGGGAATAGGGGCTCGCAGGTAGCGGCTCCAGTATGTCCCTTTGGTGACGGTAAGCGCGTAGGTCGAGATGCGACGCACTAATCCGAGCAGAGAGCTTAGTATTAAAGCGTTCGTCCCACTCTAGGCGCCCCTCTTCAAGTTGCGGGGAATCTTGACCTGAAACGTTGAGATAAGAACCTGCTCTGTGTCTTGGACCAAAATGTAGAAGGCTCTGATTGATCCAGGTATTGGTGACGGTCCCTTGGTCGTTTGCAAACTCCGGACCTGAAATCAGAAAATTAGCGATATATTTGCCTTCATCCCAAGACTCACCCTCTAGTTCATAAATGTGATAGCCACCAATCTGATATAGATCCGACCCTATATCAGCGACTGGTTCATCGGTAATTCTTGGCTTATAACCGGCAAAAACACCGACACGATGGTTTGGGTTAAGGCGCAAACCGGATTCGATACCATCGTTGAAAACAACATTGTTAGCACCTGGTAAAAAACGGCCGATGGTCCAGAAGTATTTATGTGAGTGGCCGGGATCGCTTAGATTTAATTGGCGCAGACGCAAGGAGTTACGACCACGCAACTCAAGCCTTTCGGCATCAACCTTATCAAAGAAGTCATGTTGATCCCGGATGTCGATAAATAGCTGATACTGTTGGCTAGAGATCTTTGTCACATCTAATGTAAGGCGGGATGATACAACGGCGCGATCATTGTTTGTCAGACCAGCCGTTTCGGCGGTAAATTGTTCCCGAGCGATATACCCACCACCCAATAGATAGCCGTGATAGTCATACGCTAAGGCGTCCGCCGCCCAAAGATTCATGCTAAAGGCAGCGATTATCAGTTTAGTGATGGTCCGACAGTGCATTATGCCTCGGACCTCCAGTTAGGGAACTTGTGGCAGTTTACGCAGTCACCCTCCTGCGTGTGCGGCGGTGCTGGGCGCATGGAACCATGGCAAAAAGTACAGCTTTTGGGGGCTGGTGAGTGGGAATACTGCAGATAGGAACCCCACGTCTTATCCGTCGTGTAGCGATGGCAGGAGACGCAGTCCAGGCCGTTTCCATGGGCAGTCTTGTAAACTGGTGAAGGGCGATCACTTTCGTGGCAGGTGGCGCAAGTCTCGCTAAATCGAGCATGATCGAAGCGTGGTGACATCCAATCAGCGTTGCTAACTTTAGGTTTACTAAAGCCACATCCAGCTAGGCTATAGATAGTTGCGACCAAGATCACAAAATGTGCTGTCAAATAAGTAACTCTGCTCATGCGCGACTCGGATGGCGACTTATTGGCTCGCCAAATTTTTTATCCACTAGAATCCCTAATTGGTTAAAAAAAGCGGTTTGCAACTCCGCACCGATGAAAATGAAAATATAGTCATTTTTTAGGGTTTGTCGTTGACCATTGACTAAAAGATCCACATAACCCTCACGAATCGCCTCAACCTTTGTGTCGAAGTAGAGCTTCACGCGACCCGCGGCTGCAGCCTGGCGCACATGGTGTTCGTTTGATTCGTTACACCGGTCGAAGCCACTGGTGACAGCCAGCATGGAGACGGTATTGGCTAGACTGTTTTTACACAGCATATCCACAGCCTCAGCAGCAGAGTTTCCGCTGCCGACGACCGCGATATGTCGCCCGTGATACTGCTCGGGTTCGATGAGGTTATAAGTTACTTTGGAAAGCGATTCCCCAGGTACGCCAAGTTTACGCGGACTGCCACGCACGCCGGTGGCAAGGACTACTCGCCTTGATGTCAGCACTCCATCTGAGGTTTGTAGTTCAAAGTTGGGCTCCCTCTTGATCAGATTCAGAAATTTTGTATGCTCCTTAATGACTAGACCCTGCTCAGAACGGATCATCTCCCATCGAGCGATTAATTCTTCTTTGCTGACCTTATGGCGTGGAAATTTCATCTGTCCGACTATGGGAAGCTCGGCAGGTTGAGACATGATGATTTTTTGTCTTGGAAAATTTGCGATAGTTCCACCGTAATGATCCTGCTCCAAGCATACATAGTTCAGACCGCGAGCCTTGGCCGCTAGTGCAGCGGCAATGCCAGCCGGACCTGCACCGACGATGACAAGGTCATAGTCAGCTGGGGACTTATCGGGACTGAGTTGAAGCTGAGCAGATGCATGCTCTACGGCTTTGCGACCCTGACGCACCGCATTACGAATGAGACCCATTCCACCCAGCTCGCCCGCGATATAAAGGCCCGATATATTTGTTTCATAGTTGCTAGTGATGCGCGGGATTTCCTTGCCGCGTGTTTTTGTCCCAAAAACGAGCTTAATAGCATCAAAAGGGCAAGCAGCCTCGCATTCACCGTGGCCCACACATTTGGTAGGTGAGACTAAAGCGGCGCGATTGTTAACTAGTCGAAGAATTTCTCCTTCAGGGCAGGCACGAACGCAGGCGCCACAACCAGCACATAGATTAGGGTCGATTTTCGGGTGCAGCGAGAAGGGCTCAGCTAGATTTTTGGATTTGGCTTCATCCAGAGTGGCCCTAGCTTGAGATTGTTTAGCTTTGGTGTGACGGTACGTGAGCACCATCATGAGAACCAAAATTAAGGCGGCAATCACACTAAAATAGTCGGAGATGAGGTAAGACCATGTCGTTAATTCCAAATTGTGCAGATCTCCGTGATGTTGCGACAAGTTCGTTATTTAACGCGAAACAGAAGCTCAGCGATAATGTGAATGACAGCGACCACATACATGAAAACAGCAAAGGGGACATGGAAGGTGTGCCAATAACCCATCAATCGTTTGTATGTATCGAGCAGTAGCAACTTGCGTTGCATGATGCCGTACTCTTTAAACTTACGATGAACTGCGCGAGACGTTTCGGCTGGGACAGCTATGGGTTTGGTATAAAACTGGATGTCACCTAGAATCGAGTAAGCCAAAACTACGATCGGATTTTGCGGCACGTCTTCGATCTCATGACCACCGAATGCCAAACGGACAGCGGAATGCTTTGCGTGCGCAAGTGCCGCCGTCGTATAAATTTTAGGTGCCATCGTATTTAGTTTCAGGAAGCCGTCATCGTACCGCTTGAGATCTCTCTTCAGACTGCCTCTTTGCTGGAGTAGCTGCGTGTAGAAATAACGTCCCACGACGCCACTAGCGGCGCTGATCATCATGCTCCAAAAGCTAATGGCTACCAGTCCCCCAACCTTAAAATTGGAGTGAAAAACGATCAAACTCGGCCCGACTAATCCACAAAGGATATGGAAATCGAGCCACCCAGCCGTGCGCCCGACGTTTTTGAGCACAGGTAACCGTTTGCGTAGCAGGTAGAGATTGGTCATGCAAATGATGCCAAACCCACCCCACCCGAGCCAATAGCGCAAGGTATCGCCGAAGGCCGCATTGAGCCAGCGCCAGCTGCCTGCGAGCAGGGCTAGCATGGTGAACCAAATTGCTACATAGGTACGACTATTCAAGTGATCACCCGTAGAGTCCTACTTCTAACTGATTATAGCATGGTGATACAGTAAAAAATGTCAGTTAAATCGTTGTGATGGCTAAAAATTCCAAAATCATCAACGCCACCTCAATATTTGTCCCACATCTGCCGATACCCAGACTGATTCAGTGGGACTGCGCGTTCGGCACCGTCCCTGTAGAATTCCGGAAAGGAAGACCAACCATGCCAATGCGATTTACGGGTACCTATCTCTTCGTGATTTTCGTGCTAGGAGGCTGTAGTTCGGCATCGACGTCATCCCCGAGCCCTGCTCCCACCAGCCCGTCGGCTTCGACCCTATCGACGGCATACGTAGGTCAGTGCGGCGGATGCCACGGTAAGGATGGGAGCTCTAAGCAAGGAGCCTCTGCGCTAAAGGGTAGTACAAAAGCGCAATCAGCGTGGGAATCGGCAATTCGCAATGGAATCGGCAGCAGCATGCAGGCTTTCGAAAAGTCCGAGTACTCAGACGCCGATATGAAGGCAGACTTTAAGATTCTGACAGGCAAGACCTGGAAGTGATTCACGGGGCCGCTCAAAAGCTAGTCTCACACGCATGCGTCTGAGCAAAGGGGAGATGAGCCCCTTTGTTCTCATGCCATTTGAAATTTTGGTCCGTCACCGACCAGCTGATTCCACCTGCATAACCGTCCTCAAACCAGCTGGTCAGCAGGTCATTGACTGTAATCCCTGACAGTCCATTCAAGGGGAACTCCCCCATGACGACCGGTTTCCCACTAATCCCGTACTCTCGAGGTGACTTGTGATACGGCCATTGTTGGTGCACCCAGTCGTATATGTGGAACTGATAGAAGTCCAGGTCGAGCTTTGACCAAGCGTTCTTCCACTTGATGGCCGATCCACCAACAGTGATGAGGGCTCTGCTGTTAGCCTTTAGTGTGGCGGTGAGATCAGCCAGAAATGTCTGCATTTCTTCGTGGCTCACAGCTTCGATGTCGCTCATGGGTTCAAAATCCGGATCACCATGGAGACTTGGTCCCTTCATGGCCCACTCGGGTTCGTTAATCAGATCCCAAGCGATGAGACGCTTGCGATTAGGGCTAGCTTCTGCGGCTGCCGCCATGGGCGCTATGACGTTTTTCATAAGGGCTTGGCGCTTAGCACTATCTACAGCTATAGATTTGATGCCTGGAAACAGGCGGCCGCTCACAGTCTTCGTCGGTCGAAATGCATCAAACGAGAATACAGTTAGCATCAAATAGAGGTCGTGTTCGGCCGCGAGATCTAGGGCCTGCCGCAGATCCTGTAGGAATGTGCCACCAAGCCCGACCGGTGTACCATTGGCGTCCAGCATCATACCGTCGCCGCGTAAGTCGGCAAAGATCCACCACCTGACGACGTTGCTACCGTGTTTTTTCATGTCTGCGAGCTCTTTACTGACCTCGGGCATACCGCTCACACCAGGCATACCCCATTGTTGAATCCCACCAAAATCGCTGCCAAAGCTATGCCAGGCGTAATTGACACCATGGAGAAAGCGCGTTTTACATTGCCAAGTAATGCCGCCAGCGACCGGGCAAGCGTCTATTACCTTGGTACAATCCTCATCCTGCGAGTTAGACTGAGATTGTCCTTGCGCTTTAGGCCCTGAGTAGTCTCTAGATGCTGCTTGAGCCGATTGCTGGGACTGCTGCACGTCTTGGGTCAGTCCAGGACGATCGGTCGAACTACGCTCCTTATCTGCTGACTGAGCGTCTGAACCAGAGCAGCTCAAAAGCAAAATCATAGTGAAGATAGGAGTAATCGCATATGATAAATAGTTGCGCACGACGACCTCCTCGCTAGTGTTGCAGGCCAAACTTCCTGGTTAGCTTCGGGGCAGTGTTTGCTAAATTGCCAAATTTGATACGGTCGAATTCTCTAAATGTACCATAGCCTTTAGTTGCATGGGAATAGTGGGGACAAAATCACTGAGGGGAGGGTTAAATATGAACTGTCCATTACTGCTGAGCCTGCTCTTGTTAATCGGTTGCCGTGCTGTAAATAATGATACAGCAGCTCTTAAGGTTGTCGGTGGCCAGCCTGTGGTAGAGACTGACGAGCTTGTTAAACACACCGTGGGACTGGTCTGGGATAGCGAAAATAACAGCACAAATGGCTGTAGCGGTGTTTTAGTCGGTCCTCGCTGGGTGCTCACAGCGGCTCATTGTTTTACGGCAGCGGGGAAAGTTCAGGGACTTAAAGTCACATTTGGGACACGTCGCGAAAGTGCTCCCAGACAAATCATAGATGCTGCGCTGTTTGCCCGGTTTGAACGAATATCGATACCAACCGTCGATGCGGCGGATTTGGCTCGGCCTGAGGATGATATTGCAATTGTTAAACTCTACGCGGAAGCTCCGCGAGATGCGGTGTCAGCGTCTATCGCTGGCCCCGATACAAATTTGAATACAGGTGACATGCTCGTGATTGCTGGCTTTGGCAGTACCCAAGCTGACGCGGCCGATGCGGGTATCCTAAGAAAGGCAACGATCCCCCTTACGGCCGTAGATCAAGAATTATCCCTGCTCAGATTTACTGAGCAGGCTCGATCTCCAGAGTTCAAGGGATCGTGTTTTGGGGATTCAGGTGGGCCTGCTTATCTCGTTAAAGACGACCAGCTGCTCGTAGTAGGTGTTGCAAGCGGGGGGGACTACCGTTGTCGTGAGCGTAGTATTTACACCGACGTGCGTAACTATAAAAAATGGATTATGTCATTTATTACAGAATCTTGAAGTCTATTTATGGGCCTCCGTAATAATGTTTCAAAGCATAAAATTTACCGCGCATTAAGTAGCTGCTCAAACCTGCCGATACTCACCGGGGCAGGTCGGAAGTGACCGACCAGTGACTCGGAGCGCAGCTTTTGAGCGAAAAGCGAATTGTCGAACTTCATAAAGAATCGATCCGCAACATGATCAGTCCGTTGCGGCGGCAGATCTCATTGAGTGAGATGATTCATGATGCTGAGATCAACGAAGCCATGCGCTCACCTCAACCAGCATTGGTTATTAGCAAGGCGTCAAAAGTGGGTCGCGGTCAGCTAGAGTTTGGCTCTGGTGGCTATACACTTCGTTTAAATGCCGGCAAATTAGCTGTCACCAACAATCAGACACTGATCGTGGTTTTTAAAAACGGAGCGCGAGAATATTTCGTGCAAGCGCGCACGAAAGAGGTATTTGCCGATCGTGTTAATCTGGCTCCAATAAATCCGCGTTTCTATCACCGGATCGGTCTTAAAAGCACAGCTACAGTGACCTTTATCGATAAAAAAGGCGTAGATCAAATTACCTCAGGTGCCATCACGATCAGGCGCTGTGAATTGCAGTACGATGAAAAACGAAAAATTCATTATTTTGCTCGCGATATTGTCAAGGGTAGCGCGGCTGTGCGCGATCTCAGGTCAGCCATTTCAGGCAATGTTATGTCTGCCACTATGGTGGATCTCTCGCGTGGAGGCTGCGCCCTCACGGGGGCATTGGTGGCGGAGCCTGCTGCCGCGATTGGTATGGTTGGGTATCTAGAGACCTCGGTGAGATGGGGCCGAAAAGTTGGTAACTACTCATGCTTTATCGTCATTAAATCGGCAGAATTCGACGTTGATGGTGCACGCCTCCGGTGCGCTTTTTTGGAGCCGCTGACCTTTTTGCCAAATGCTCTTGTCGATGGATCTCGCGAATTCAGTCTGGAGGCTTCTGGCGCTAAGGAGCTTGTTATCAATGGGGTGGCTCACCCTGCAGATGGTGGTCTTCGTAAACGCTTGCCAATGGGCACAACAATCGTTGATGTGATCTGGGACAACGGTCGATTCGTCCGTCAATTTATCGAAATCAATGAGAAAAGTGACCAAGGTGTCAGTGTCATACCGAAAACTGAAGAAAAATCAGCCTAGCGCTCAGATCTTGTCCTTTAAATGTGCGAACAAAGAGCCGTCTGAGGGGCACTTATAGGCTGACATTTGTCGCAAAAGGTCGCCAGGATCTTTAGAACTAAGCAATAATTTCTTGTGGATTTGAGTCAGAAACCCCTCAGCCAGGCCGTGATCAACCATATTGAGCAAGGGCTGATAATAATCTGCAGTGTTCAGCAGTGCACAAGGCTTTTGGTGTAAACCTAGTTGGGCCCACGTGAGTACTTCTATGATTTCCTCCCAAGTACCAAAACCGCCTGGCAGTGCTACAAAACCATCGGCAAGCTCGGCCATCAGCGCCTTGCGCTCATGCATCGACGCAACGACATGAAGTTTGGTCAGGCCGTGATGAGCGACCTCACGGTCGACAAGGTCTTTGGGAATAACCCCAATCACCTCACCGCCATTCTGCATTACGGTATCTGCTATGACTCCCATGAGTCCAATCCGGGCTCCGCCGTAGACTAAAGCTACACCATTCTCGGATAAAACTTGACCAAGAGCTATTGCCGCCTGCTTGTAAGCGGGGTTATTACCTTGGGCAGAGCCACAAAATACGCAAATCTTTTTCAATGCTTTACTCGTAACTTAGAGATTAGTGAAATTACGCGGTCACTCGGACTTCATGATAATGTTTATTGTCTACGATGTGCCAAACATTATGTTGGTTTAGTAGGGAATTCCGATGAAAGTACTGCGGCATCTAATTGCCATGATCGTCCTTACGTCACTGCTTTCAGCGTGTTTTGTCAATAATCTGATCTATAAACATATAGATTGGATCATTCAGTATCAGATCGATCGGTACTTTGACTTGGAAAATCCTCAGGAACAAATAGTGGAGACTGCAGTAAAAGAAAATGTCGCTTGGTTCAAGCGAGAAAGAATGCCGACGTTGCTCGACTTGCTCGATGGCGAGTTGAAGGATGCCCAAGCTAGGCGTTTGGATGCAGATTCTACTGATCGATGGGCCAAGCTCTTTGAGCACGATAGGCGGCTTATCATCGCGAGGCTCTTACCGACTATGGTTCAAGTCGGCATATCCTTGAGCTCAGACCAAATAGCCCATTTTGCTAAGATGATGGATCGTGGCAATAAAAATCTCAAAAGAGCTGCGCTAGCGGGAGCGAGTGATTTCGACGGAGCCCTTGACGAGTTTGCCGAGTCGACTTTTGATCGCTTTGAGTACTTGATAGGGGATCTTAGCGATCAGCAGCGCACCATCATCGTGAATGGCATGCTTTGGAGACAAAGTGATTTACAAGATGAACTCAAAGTGCGTCAAAGATCGAGAGATTTCTGGATCGAAGTATTGCAAAAACACGATCAAGCTACCCTTGAATTGGCTATCAAACGAGCAAACAACTTAGATGTCGTAGAACCAACTGAGAGTTTTGTCTTTTACAGGAAAAGGTCGGAAAATTGGAAAGCGGTGAGATCAGCCTTAGCTCCCACTATGTCCGAAAAGCAATGGTTACACCTGGAAAAGACGCTGAAAGAGCTATCCGAGGAGCTCCATCGTTTATCCGGTAAGGGCCTAGATGCGCTGCAATAAATCCAAGATTGTCGTGTTTCATCCATTAATGTAGACACTACTTCATGCCGAAACTCCGGTAAGGGGGCAGCCCAGCATGGGTTGATTTACCCGCCAGTTCGGAGTTTTTGTCCTATGTTCCCGGCAAATTTGCGGAAGATTCTGCAGAAAATCTATCGTACTGACGATCTCAACATGTCGGGGGTGGCCTCTTTTGAACTCAAATGGCAGCAAGACCGAGAAGACGGAGTCAAAGTTTCATTTTACGTGTACCTTGCCTTAGTGCTCGTGTTTGCGTGTTGCTCCACATTTGTCTTTGGCTCGCCGGCGTCCAGAGTAACGCTTGTAACCACATATATTCTTATCGGTTCGCAGATGCTCATCCTAGGGGCGCGTAAGTTGAACACGCTATGGACAAATCCATGGTACTACTTCCTACTAGTTCAAATTGCTCTGATTGGTCACGCCGTAGCCCTCCGTCAAAATATTGCAGCCGATGTTTCGCATGCTCATAAAATGGTAGCAGCTGCAATTTATTTGGGTGTCTTGGTGAACATGATTTACATGACTCCGTTTTTGAACGGTATGACCTTTGTCATCGCATGCGAAAGTATAGTGTTTGGCATGTTGGCTTGGGGTGCTGGTTATGGACTCTCTGAAACAATTGCGTGGTTTTCATCATTATTTGGCCTCGCGGTGTTTGTGCAGTACGTTCATATTTTGAACCAGAGACGCGGTATTTATTTTGCTGCACTGCAAAAGAAGGCGGCAGAGATCCAAGCTAGTAACGAACGCCTGCGCATGGAGGCGATTGAACGGGAGATCGTTTTCGCCAAAAAAGTGCAGCAGTCTCTCGCACCAAATTTTAAGACATTGAGGTCAAAGTTCGCCTCGCTCACCTATTTTGAGCGTCGTCATGGCATTCTAAGCGGTGACTGGCTAGGTGCGCGTGTGAGTAATCGGGAGGAAATTATTGTCGCCGTGGCAGATGTCACCGGCAAGGGAATCGGCGCTGCGATGGTCGCTCAGACCATTAATACACTGTGGTCTGAAGAATTGGCTGGGACAACATTTGATCCCATTAGCTGGTTACATAAGGTCAACCGGACTCTTCGGAAACTTGGCCATGCAGAGCCATATACAGCTACGCTCGGTCTCGCATTAGTCGCAGAAAACGAGCTAACTTATTACTCCTGCGGCCATGTGCCGCTCTATTATTCCTATATGGATTCTGGCATGCGGCAGTACGGCCGTATATTGGCTCGTGGCAACATTCTTGGATTTAGCGATGACCTAGATTTGCATCCCGTTCAAGTTGAATTTCGGCGCATCAACGCCGACCTGTTGTTGATCGGCACTGATGGAGTTTTTGAGCGTGGCGGAATTACCAATACCCGGAAGATCGATAGTTTGGTGAGAGCTGTGGAATCAAACGGTAGCCGAGCCCTAGACGCGATTGATGTCGCTGATGATAAATTGCTCGTCTGGGTAAAGAGAGTGGCATAACCAGCTAATAAAATTGAATATTTGTGAGGGGGCGGTTAAAAGTTAAAGCCGCCAATTTTTTTAATAAAAAAATTGAATTTATTAAAAAAATAATATAATAATAACTTTTGTGACGGCGATTCTATAATCAACTAAGAGAGTTCAAGCTGTGGCAAGCTACAACAATTTTCATGAACTGCGTCTTAGGGCTCTCCCGGACGATTATGCTGTAGTCCATCTACCGTTGAGCTCCTCTCCCCTACCGTCCTGTCCGGCAGGGGCTCCTCTATGGAGCTTGACGGTCTCTGCAGTTGAGTACTCTTTGGTGCTAAGAGAAGCAGATACGGCCGCACTACAGAGCCCCGGAATTCAGGTCAGCGGGTCTTGGGCGGCCTTTTACTTAGAAGGTCCCATTCCGTTTAACCTTACAGGGATTATTGCGCGGCTTACAGTGCCCCTGGCGGATGCCAAGGTTGGCTGCTTTGTCGTTTCGACGTTTGACAGCGATTTTATCTTGATCAAAAAGGATGATTGCGGCACGGCACTAAATGCGTGGCAGCAAGTGGGCATAACAACTGTATAGAGCATTTACTATGATTACTCTGAGAAACTTCACACCTCAAGAAATCGCAGCTATAAATGCGTTGGCTGATGAGCTAGCCGGCCGTTTCTCGACAGTCGAGTCCGAGGAGTTTGGTGATGCGGTAGGGCTTGCAGCTCTGACTTTACCCGATAGTCTAAGGCTCCTAGCGTACGAATATCGCATGGGCCGCGGCAAGCGGTGTCTGTTACTAAAGGGTTTACCGTTGGACGAGGCCGAGCTTATGCCTACGCCGGAGTCATGGGACAACGCTTGGGCCGAGCCGCGGATCTTGAAGATCGAGATCCGTCATGCCTTAGTCGCCAGTCTATTTGGTGAAATCTTCGGCTGGCATACTCAGGAAAACGGGCGCTACTTTCGTCACGTCATCCCCCACAAAAAGGATGAGTGTGAGCAGCTCGGATCTGGTAGCGCTGTAGATCTCGAGTGGCACAACGAAGAGGCTTTTCATCCATCGCGCGCTGATCTTATCGCGCTATACTGTTACCGCAACCACGAGCGTGCGGTGACTACTGTGTGTACGGCGTCTGGGCTCGAACTGACACAGCAAACTAGAGAAATTTTACGCCAGCCAAGGTTTGTGATTGTCCCCGACAAGTCGCATCGTCCAGACTTTAACCAGAGCGCGCAATGGGTACTTTCACCGGCCGATTTCTCCCGCATTGAAAAGATGCTAACCGAGCCTGAACCCGATGCCATCCTGACGGGTCCCGATAACGACCCATTCATCCGCATCGATCCGGCTTTCATGTATGCGACCGACGCGGCAGCAGAGGCTGCACTTGATGAAATCAAAGCCGAAGTGAGCAGAAAGCAGCTTGACGTTGTGTTAGAGGCAGGTGACTTTTTAGTCATAGACAATTTACGCGCTGTACATGGCCGTCGAAAGTATCAACCGGCCTATGGTCCACGTCAGCGTTGGATGAGGCGCGTCAACATTGCATTTGACCTGGCAAAAAGTGGCAAAAATATCTGGGTCGGCAATCGACGTAGGTTTTGCTAGGCGTATTCATAGAATGATGGTCGGGGTGACAAGATTCGAACTTGCGACCTCATGCTCCCAAAGCACGCGCGCTACCAACTGCGCTACACCCCGATGCGGCCAGACGAAGTATGTATCAGACGAACCCGACCGGTGGCAAGCCGTGGTTGCCGGTACATCAGCTTTCTCCTAAATCTCTTCACATATCTGGTGGCATCGGCTAATGAGGTTCCTTCCGCCATTAGGCTCCACGTAAGGTATCTCCATGAATTCCACCACTGAAAACTCAAGTCAGCGACTTCATTCGGACTTAGGCACGGTAGTTGCGACTGCTGATGGCAGTTACACACTCAGCCATCACGAGCACGGAGAGTGCTACCATACGCGGGCTGGAGCTCTGGCCGAGGCTCACCATCTCTACGTGGTTGCTAGCGGGGTTTTAGACCTCTGGAGCAAAGAACCAGCACAGGCTGTGAGCATCCTGGACGTGGGTTTAGGGTTGGGCTACACGGCGCTGGCGACTCTAGAGGCTTGGGCTATGGCGCCACATGCGGGTGAGGTGGCCTTGGTTAGCCTCGAGATTAATGCTGAGCTTATTCCAGCACTGGCATCGGCCCAGGCACCATGGCAGGGTAATTGGCCTGAGGAGCGCTTAGATTTTTGTCGTAAACTGGCTCAGGTCGACCAGAACACCTGGACCGCAGTGGTGTCGCATCCGATCACAGGTGCCAAGGCCACATGGATCATCTGCATCGGTGATGCATCCTCCCAGATAATCCCAAATTCCCCAATTCTAGGTGGTTACACCCACGTTTGGCAGGATCCTTTCTCTCCAGGCAAGAATCCAATCATGTGGGAGGCACGGTGGTTTGAGAGGTTACTGAAAGTAGTGACGCCTCACTGTTTGATGATGACCTACAGCGTCGCAGTACCTGTGCGCGCCGCTCTAGATGCTAGTGCCTGGGTATGGGAGAAAATTCCTGCCACTATGCCGGGTAAGCGCAAGCGTCACTGGCTTAAAGCGTGGCCAAAGGTCTCCGTTTGCTCATGAATTCATCGCTGAGCATTGTATTTTTTAGATAGTTTTTCTAAAGAACCGTCAGCTCTGAGAGCTGCAAGTTGCTTGTTAATCTGACCAATGAGTTCTAGGTGTTTGCCTTTTGCAAAGGCGACGTGAACCGTTAGTACGGATACGGGATGGCTCAATGCTACTATTTTGTCAGTTAATTTCGTCTGACGTAGCAAGGTGGAACCAGCGATCTCCGAGGCAATTACGGCATCGACGCGACCCTGTGCCAATTTTTCAAAGTTTTGCGTGTCACCGAGGTTTTCCTCTGTGATTAATGAGCCTTTAGCTTTGGCTTCATCGAATTCGATACCGTAAACCGTGCCAATGGTGACTGCTAACTTCTTACCCTTCAGGTCTTCTATTTTAGAGAAGACAAATTTATGCTCAGGACGCACATATACCAGCAACTTTTCCACATAAATTGGCGCTGAATAGTCAAGTTTCGTCGCCCTCTCTTGGCTCCAGTAAACACCACCTACACCAGCTCGGTCACTGTATGCTTCTGATAGTGCGCGGTTCCACGGAATAGCATTAAAGCTATACGGCTTATTCAGGCGTCGAAAAACTTCGCTTACAATCTCGGGGTATAGTCCCTTGGCGGCTCCGTTTTCCTGATACATCACGGGAGCGTTGTGGTCGTCGAAGTTCACTAGCACCGGCTTCGGCGTATTGTCCTCAGCATGAGCAATAGATGACCCATCGGGTAAAAAGCCTAGGAGTCCGGCTAGACTCATCAATGCCCACAGCTGAAATCCACACCAACCCTTTGATTTTGCGTATGCCTTCATGAGTGGGCGCCCTCAGAGCGAAATTAGTACCACTTAAACCACCGCCGCGCTGCCAATGTGGCACCGACTAAGTAGACTGATAGTATCATAATATTTGATGTGACGGAGGCCAAGCCTGCACCCTCCAGAGCGACTCGACGGAGAGCATCAACAAGGGCTGTTAATGGCAAAAAAGCAGCTGGATCAGCGATCCAATCCGGAAAGTTTGAACGAGCAAACCACACACCTGCCACGATCATCATGGGCACACTAATCAAATTAGTCATGCCATTCATGACGGCCATATTGCTTGTCCTGGAGCCACAGAGCATGGCTAGCGCAGTGAAGGTTGCTGCCCCTAATGCGGAAATAAAAATAAAACTGATCAAGTTGCCCTGTATCTGAAACCTAAACATGGCAAATCCTGCGACCAGTATGGCTGCCAGTTCGACTATAAGAATGAAAGAGCGGCCTACGACATGGGACAAGATATACGCCGTAGGCTGCATGGGGGTTACCAAGTAACGCTTCAATAAATTTTCGCGCCGATTGACGACGATTGTGGCACCTACCCCAAAGAGGCTAGAAGTCATGATGCTGAGTGCGACCAGTCCAGGGACTAGAAAATCGATATAACGCGTACCTGGCACTTTGACATAATCCTCGGCCACCTTAATCACGTCCTGGCGCCCGGCGGCAGCTTGAACGATATCATCCAGCGCCGTTTTTGCCCTAGTGGCCTCGCGATTGTTGGCGTCCAATTGGTAGTGCCAATCTCTACCGCCTGTCGGCGGTGCCAGCAAGACAAGGATCTCACCGCGAATCATACTTAAACTCAACGCTGCTTCATCACCCTCAATCAGTCTAATTTGGTCGTTCCTAGCTAGTGCATCATGAATGCTCTGGGTCCTGGAATCAGCGCTCACTGTGTTGAGCCACCCAACTCCGTAGCGTTCCTTTTTGGCGCCTGAGAAGGCAAAGCCTAAAATAGCCATCCATAGGATCGGCATGAATATGACAAAGAAGAAAGCCGATGGCTCACGCCTAAACTCGCGCCAGCGGCACTTGCACATTTCCAGAAAGGCGTTGCCGTGCCGTGACTTGGCGAGCTGGGATATGGGCTGCATATCAGCTCTCACGTATGCTCCGGCCCGTGAGTTTGATGAAGACATCTTCAAGCGTTCCATGTCTGATTTGTTGTACCGTGTCACCGCAGGTATCGCGGATTAACTGCTGCGGAGTCCCCTCGGCAATGACCTTACCATGGTCTATGATCAAAACGTGATCAGCCAGTGCCTCGGCCTCATCCATGTAATGGGTCGTCAGGAGGATGCTGCGGCCTTCCTTCTTGAGCTCACCCACTAAATCCCAGATGGCGCGTCGTGCCTGCGGGTCAAGTCCTGTAGTGGGTTCATCCAAGAAAAGTAGCTGGGGGTCATTAACTAACGCACAAGCTAGGTATACACGTTGACGCTGTCCGCCCGACAAATGCCTCAGCTGAGTGTCTTTTTTGTCAGTGAGATGGAGGCGGTTGATGACCACTTCAGGGGCTAGGGAGTTTTTGTAGAAACTCGCGAACAGCGCGACGGTCTCGGTCACCGTGTAACGTTTGTATAGGGTGGTTTCCTGCAAGACCACACCGATCCGCTCCAAAATTTGACGCCTGTTCTTGGTCAGTGACTGACCCAGGATCTGGACCTCACCAGAGTCGGGGGGAAGCAGTCCCTCCAGCATTTCGACAGTTGTTGTTTTGCCCGCTCCGTTAGGGCCGAGCAGGGCTACGCAGCTTCCATGGTTAACAGTAAGACTGATATCGTCTACCGCCTTCAGCTCACCATAGTATTTTTTTAGTCCCTGTGCGCTGAGAGCAACTTCCAGAGTAGATGCTGCCATCACTACCTCACAAATTATAGCCGTCAACCTTACAGCGCTGCGCGTGTGATTGCAAATAGACGCTGGACTACAAAGTGCAAGATATGGGAATGATGAAGGTATGGAACCAACGGCAGTCGCACCCTCGGGTGCAGAAAATTTATACGACGTAATCGTTGCGGGTGGCGGTATCAGCGGCATCATGGCTGCGGCCAAGATCGCCGTAGCGAACCCGCATGCTAAAATTTTACTGATCGACAAAGAGCCCGTGCTCGGGGGACGGTTGCGTCAGGGCACAGTTGAGCTTCCGCGCCCCGGTTATGGCCTCAGCGCGATTTCCGATTCCTTACTCAACGCCTGGCAGGAAGTCCTTGAGAGCCATGGCATCAGCCTTGATGAAGCGGCATTACCCGGGCAACGGCAACACACTGTGGCCGTACTAGCTGGCAATCGTCTTGCGCATCAGAACATAGACTTGTGGTTTACGGCCAAAGGAGCCCGTATTCTTGGGGGCTTGGCAGCGGCTAAACATTGGCCTGAGGTCGAAGAAATTGTAAGGCAGGGGGCTGTGGCTGCTACTGTCGACGATGATGACGATGAATCAGTGGAATCGGCGGCCGAGGACGACTCCCCTACTCCGTCAACTCCCTCCAAGGCCCCTAAATCCTACGCCCTTTCGCATTATTGGAAACAGACGCGTAAGGCTCCAGCAGCGGTTGTACTAGAGCACTTCGGTATGGCTTTTGGTATCCCTGATGTTTGGGATTCAGCGCCAGAGGCCCTGGCGCAGCGTGCGGGGTTTCATAGCGGTAGGTTGCATACGGGTGACTGGTCGCGATCCATACGGCAATTGATCGAACAACCTAGTTTTCAAAGTGCCGTAGCCGTTACCTTGGCCAATCGGATCGTCGATGCAGACTGGCGGGAGGGCACGTGGCGGATCAACTGCGCGCAAGGTAGCTTCTGCTCGAAATCGCTAGTAGTGGCACAGCCACCATGGCAGGCGACCTCATGGCTGAAGCGCACTCTTTGGCCGCCCGCACTCCTGCAAGTCGCAAGTAAGACGAAGCCTGTGAGTGCAGTGGTCCTCTCGGAGCGTATAGTCTCAAGCGAGGCGCTAGATACTATCCCCGATGTCACCATAGTCCCGGCGGAAAAGGTGCAAATCGTCCGTGATGGCACTGATGCCATTTATTTTCAGGCGACGATTGATTTTGAGTTGTCCTTACAAGCTCCGGCCGTTGTTAAGGCTGTTAAGGCTCTGAAGCGAGCGAGAAAAAAGCTTCAGCAACTTTACCCTGGCGCGATTTCGGAGACTAGCTTTGTGGCATTGTTGCCTGTGGCCTGGGCTCAGTCGCCTGGGCATACGGATAAACGCTGGCTCACTAAGTTAAATACCAAGAATTTCAACACGGCTCACCTCGCTTTCTGCGGGGACGCCTACGGGTCGAACTACGATGGTGATAGCAACATACTTCGTTCGCTGGCTTTGACCTGTGAAGCCTTGCAGTTTCCAGGTTAAGGCTAAAGCTATTTCTGAATGAGGCTTTTAACACGGCGGTGCAACTGATTACGCCGCGATTTGCTGGCCGACAATATCAGTCTGGATTGCGTTGATACCGCAGTTTTAAAGCTGTCATCCTGGATATATTTAAGATTAATCCAGAGGTTGTAGCGACTCGATTTGAGCGCCGCGTGAATCAGCTGAGTTGCCACACCAACATCACTTGCCACCGTGGCTTTGACCGCAGCAGCCACGGCATCGGCTTCGTCATAGAGAGCCACCAGTTCATTCATAACTTGCAGCGGTACTTGGGTTGCCTGGCGGAAAGCATCTTGAATGGAGTTTTTCCGCTTGGATTTGGCCGCGTCGGTATCTGCAGGGAGTTTATAAGCCTCCATGACGGCGCTAAAGGCGGCGGCATCAGCATCGGCAAGGGCCAGGAATCTTGTCCGTACAGCGTCCAGGGCAGCGGCTTGTTTTAGCGTCGCCTCGCTTTGTACCGAAATGCGGAGAGACATCGCTAAGAGACCGGCTGCCTGTGCTCCCATGAGGGCAACGACAGCACCGCCACCAGGTGCGGGTGAGTCACTTGCAAGTGTATCCAAATATCTTGAAACACTGATCCTTCCAATGGTATCAGGCATGGTAATTCTCATACAGTCTGAGGGTGTTTCGCAGTGCCATAGCGACAGTCATAGGGCCCACCCTCGGAATGAAAACACCCGCCTTTTCCCCAATGTCGGGTGTGAAATTGCGTAGGGTCGAAAAGTTTAGACAAATAGCCCCCGCTTTGATCTCGGTTGGTGAAACCAACTCAAAATCCCGGGATGGTACTCCCGTCACGACAATATCAGAGGCTTTGAGGGCGACTGATCGGGTAATCTTCGCTTCTTCGACGAGACCTCCAGAAAACTTCAGCACGCCATCGACGTCAAATGAGTAAACCTCGGCACCGTCATTGGCAAGCATTGCAGCGAGTGGGCGCCCGACGACTTCGCTACGGTTAAATACCGAGACAGTGGCTCCCGCGAGCGGTCGAAGACTTCCTGGTTGGCAACCCAATGTGGTTCTGGCCTTGGTCAGGAGCTTGACTATGGCAAGCGGTGTGCAGGGAAGCAGGGCTTTCTTGCTCTTCGCTGCATCGACGAAACGATCGTTGTGGTAGAGCTTTTTGGCCCAATAGGTATGCAGCCCCTCAATATCCTTGCGATGGTCCACTAGGTCCTTGATGTACCGGTCATGCTCGCCACTGAAAATAGGGTAATAGACGATGATGCCATGCACATTTGGGTCGGAATTGGCACGGTCAATCGCAGATTCTAATTCTAGCTTGGGGACTTCAGTCAATTCAAAGTCGATGCCGACATCGTCGCAACCGGCTTTAGTGTAGCTGGCATAAGTCTTTGATGGTGTTTGGTTGGTGGAGAGGAAGCCAACCAACTTGAGCCGACGACCAAGCTGCGATAAGCGCTCGCGGACGTCTCGACGAAAGTCTTTAGCAAGTTCACTAGGATCAATAGTTATGGCCACTTCTACCTCATTGGCAAAGGAGGCTTCTTGGATAGCATGACCAGCCTGATAGGGCTAGAATAGACACACGATCAACTGCCCTATCCTCGCATGCCCCGATCTTGCGTGGCTCACGATGGAGTTTAATGTGATGGGAAATAGTTTTGCCATGCACGCCGCTTTGGCTGCAGTATCTGTGCTCTTTGCGTGCAAGACGAGTTCGTCAAGTCGCGTGCGCACTGACCAAACCCAAGCACTTGCCAACCCTGATCCACGCCAAGAATTTGTCCGTGTCGAGGCGACCAACTTTATCTTGGCGGGCAAACCATTTGTCTTTCAGGGTACCAACTTCTACCGGGTTGGACTCCGTGATAATCTGTACACGGACCAGGAAGTCACCGATATTATGTCAAAAATACATGGCTCAGGCATGAGGGTGTTGCGCCTCTGGGGGTTCGCTTGTGGTACCACCAATGGCATGCTGGAAGCCGGGTTACCTGACTCAGGTAACGCCACGCCGCCCATTCTTAACCGCCAAGGTGAATATGAGGAGCAGGCTCTCGTCTACCTAGATCGAGTGATTGCTGCAGCCGGCAACGCCGGCCTCAAAGTGATTTTGCCGTTCGTCAACTTCGAGCCCGCCTACTGCGGTATGGAGTGGTGGACGCATGCCTACGGGGTTAAATCTGAGTCTAAACAAAGCTTTTACTGCAATGCCGATGTCATTAAGGCTTACAAAGCCTATGTGGCCACGATGTTAAATAGGGTGAACACTGTGAGTGGCATTGCCTACAAGAATGATCCTGGCATCATGGCGATTGAAGTTGCCAATGAGCCCCACACTGAGGATGGTTACGAGACATCTGGTCATTTGGACCCAAGCTGTAAGTCATTTGCCAATGGGAAGCCTGGAGAAATTGTTAACCACTGGCTGTCTGAGATAACGAGCTACGTGCGCAGCATCGACAGTAACCATCTCATCTCCACGGGTGAAGAGGGTTACCGAATCAAGGGTGATCAGAGCAAACATGCTTGGGTTCACAACGGGCTGAAAGGCGTTGATTTCGACCGTAATATTAGCCTTCCGAACGTCTCCTTTGCGACCGTGCACCTTTATCCCGACAACTGGAATTTACCACAGGAGGAATTTGACTCCTGGTACGTACCTCAGGTCATCAAGAATCGTGCTGAAATAGCTCATGCGGCCGGCAAGCCCATCGTTATGGAGGAGACTGGCTTCAGTATTTACGTGCCCTCAGATACCAGCAAATTTATGGAAAAAGTCAAAGCACATGGCTATTACAAAGATCGCGCTAAGTGGATCGGTGCTATGTACAAGGCCGCCAACGATGCTGGTTACAGTGGAACCATGATTTGGCAGGCGGTGCCACTTAGACCAGATGGCACGCCATATGACGTGGATTACTTCACTTTTGGGTTTAACGACCCGGCCATGGCGGCCATAACCAATCAGGTCGATGCCATCAAGAAGAGGTACGGATTTGTTCCGGGTAGCCGCTGAAATTGCTCAAAGAGCTGAGAGCGTAACTCTAAACTCAACGGAATTGGCGCGCTATAGCCGTCATGTGCTTTTGCCAGAGCTAGGTTTGGTGGGCCAAAGCCGATTGAAGGCAAGCCGTATCTTAATTGTCGGCGTTGGTGGATTAGGTTCACCGGCCGCGATGTATCTGGCGGCTGCCGGTATAGGTACCTTGGGACTTTGCGATGGCGATCATGTTGACTTGTCAAATCTGCAGCGCCAGTTGCTTTACAGCAGCGCTGAGGTCGGTCAAAAAAAGGTCGAAGTCGCTGCAAGGCGGCTCGAGACCATCAATCCCGATATACAGATCGAGACCCATCCAGAGATGCTGACGGTCGAAAATGCCGTAGATTTGGTCCGGGATTATGACCTTGTCATTGACGGCAGCGACAACTTTGCGACGCGCTACCTAGTGACCGACGCTTGTGTCCTCACTGCCAGGCCCTACGTCTATGGCTCAATCATGCGGTTTGCAGGTCAGGCGTCCCTATTTTATCCCCCATACGGCCCCTGCTATCGCTGCTTATTTCCCCGCCCACCGGCGGCTGGAGTGGTGCCAAATTGTGCTGAGGGCGGCGTTCTAGGGGTATTGCCAGGAGTGATCGGATCCGTGCAAGCGACCGAGGCCATCAAACTCGTGACGGGCATCGGTGAGTCGCTTGTCGGGCGGATTCTGACCTACGATGCCCTCAGTATGCGCTGGTCCGAGCTCAGTCTAGCGCGTGACCATGGATGCCCCCTCTGCGGTGACTGTCCTAGCATCGCGGCCGTAAATACATGTGAAGTTGCCTGTGCCCCAAGCAGCGGGCCTGGAGATCAGATGGAAATCACAGTGCAAGATCTCCATGCCATGAAACTAGCGGCGGTACCATTTGAGCTAATTGATGTACGCACTGAAGCTGAAGTCGCCATTTGCAAGTTGGAGGGTAGTAAACACATCCCTCTTGGTGAACTAGCGCGGCGGCTTGAATATTTGGCTGTTGACCGGCCACTTGTCGTCCATTGCAAAGGAGGCGCTCGCAGTGCTCAGGCCGTCGCCCAACTGCGCGATCATGGCTACGATCAAGCTGTCAGTCTCCGTGGTGGTATATTGGCATGGATCGACACATTTGACCCAAGTATGGCGCGATATTAGGATTAGGGGCATAATTGAAGGACAAATTGCCTCAAGTCTCTAATGATTGTCCTGCAGGAGATTTTCATGTGGCGTCTAGGATCTCTCAGCCTTTGCCTTGCCAGCATTATTCTGAGTTGTACGCACCCTAAGTCAGACGACAGTGGGAAAATAGCCTCAGCCTCCGAACTCGGTGTCGTTGATCCGGATCCAAGTCGCTACAGTGGTCCAGAGTTTTGCAATCCGACAGGACGACAGGGCAACGACCTTAAGCGCTGCCTAGACCAAAATGAGGGCCTATACAAGGAGTTCGCCGAGGAGGCTAAACGACGTGAGCCTTGGTTCAATTTTGCGGGAGAGGGCTGGGTTGAAAGTCAGGAACTCGATGATAAATATGTGATTGCGGTTCAGGACCCGGCAGTAGCTGTGAAAAAACTGGAGCAGTCCTCGGTGGTCGAACTGACCGTGCCTGAGGTTAATCAAATCACTGGAAGGTCGACGGATTTTGCCGGACGTAAACCATATCTTGTACGTGCTCTGATGTACCACAAAGACAGTGGACGCTTTGCGGTCTTTGAAAAAGGTCAGGATATCTTTGTCAGGCATGACTCAACAGGACCAGCAAGCCAGAAGGAGCACAGAACCGCCGTCGTACTCTTTCTACCATTTAAGCCGGTTAATATATTTATCGACTGTCAGGTGCTTTGATTCATCTGATTACCTAGCAAGAGGATGCCTAAGCTTTGGCCTTGATCCGTACTGATATCGATACCAATGAAGGTGGCATCTGGTCGCAGGAGCGAGGCGCGATGGCGAGGCGAAAACCAAAGAAGCCAGGTCATCGTTGCTAAATTCTCAGCCCGAACGCGATCTTCGGCCAAAAGCTTAACCCCTTGTTTCGCAAGTAGATTTGAGCTCCCACTCAGGGCGGTGCGGTTGTGGTCTACCGACCGATCGACGGCGAGCCGGTAAGCAGCCTCGTTAAGGGCTGCATGGATTTGGAGCTGACTCAAATTTTGATTCTGCCGCACCTTGTTTATCCAAGCGAGCAGGAGCTTCGAAGCTGAGACGTCAGTCTTAGGTCCCGTCGAAAACGTATCAGAAAATGGCGCCTGAGAATCCTCCGGTAGAGAGGCCGGAACTAGGTACCAAAGGACCGGGCCGCGCCATTTGGGAGTCTTGGTTTGACAGCTAATACTTATGACGCCCCGACCAAGATCTGTCATGTTGAGTTTAGTAACGCCAGAGGCAATGGATCGCACGTGGGCGTCGTCAGCGCTGGCAAAATCAATCTGATAGCCGCTACATTCGTTATTCAGGAGCGACTCCGGAAGCTGCAGCCACGGCCCTTTGGGCCCAATATTTACCGGTGCTGGAGCGCGGAGACTAGCAATCCAGCCGCGGGTACCGTCGGTACATAGCCCGTAGGAATAGCCGCCCGCATGACGCAGCGTAGCCATACTGCGCGCTCGTTTTGCTAAAAGCGCCCTAGGGGAGACTGACGCATTTTTGACCGCTAACAGCTGGCTATCAATCTGGGAGTCGAATACTCCACGCTTCCAAAGCCTTGAGGGCTTAGCCTCATGTTCACCTTCACAGATGATAGGGCCCAGAGAATCAATTAAATCTGCTCTTAACCGTGGATCATGAGCCTGTGCTGGTAAGGCCTGGCCCACCAGCACAGCGGTAATAAGGCACGTGGACCAAATCCCAGTTCGTTTACTTGCTGGCATCGATAAGCTTGAAGATGGTGGTGAGTTGCATGTTTGAAGTGCCCTCGTAAAGTTTGCCGATCTTCACGTCACGGTAAAACTTCTCTGCAGGGAATTCTTTAATGAAGCCGTAGCCGCCGTAAACCTCAAGAGCGCGCGACGCGACCTCTTCAGCAATTTCCGAGACCAGGTATTTGGCCATGGCGGCTTCTTTGATAAACGGCTTTTTGGCATCTTTCAGTCTTGCCGCATTGTAGACCATCAGCTTGGCGGCTTCGACTTTGGTGGCGAGTTCGGCGAGTTGCATCTGGATGCCTTGAAACTCCTTGATTTTCTTGCCAAATTGCTCTCTTTGGTTGGCGTAGGTGAGAGCCCCCGCCAAAGCGCCTTCGGCCAACCCAAGCATCTGGGCTGCAATACCGATCCGCCCTTCGTTGAGCGTTTCGATAGCGATTTTGTAGCCGACCCCAACTTCACCCAAGATGTGACTTTTGGGCACTTTTACGTCGTTGAGCAATACCTCGCAGGTACTCGAGGCGCGGATGCCGAGTTTAACTTCCTTCTTGCCCAGGGCAAATCCCGGCATATCTTTTTCGACGATGAAACCAGTAATGCCTTTGTAACCAAGCTCCGGTTTGGCGTTGGCAAATACCACGAAAATGTTGGCCTCTTTGGCATTGGTGATAAACACCTTCTTGCCGGTTAGGCGGAAGTGGTCGCCTTGGTCGACGGCACGCGCCTGCATGGCGAATGCATCCGAGCCACTGTTTGCCTCCGTGAGACAGTAGGAACCAATATCGCGACTGGTTAGTCTTGGTAAATATTTCTGTTTTTGCTCCTGATTACCCCAGCGCAGAAAGATATTATTGACCAAGGTGTTCTGTACGTCACACACCACAGAAATTGACGGGTCTACCTTTGCGAGCGCTTCAACGGCAAGGATTGCCATCATGAAGGTGCCGCCAGCACCACCATATTCGGTAGGGACCTCGATGCCCATGAGCCCCATTTCAAATAGCTGTCCTAGCAATTTTTTATCAGCCGTCTCGGTCTCGTCCATGCTGTGAACCAGAGGTTTAATTTGCGTGTGAGCAAATTTGTCGACCTCGTTGACAAATAGTTCTTCATCACTGGTCAATGTGGTTAGTGGCGCTATGCTCATGGAATCGATTCTCCGTAAAGTGTAATAGGCGCAGTATCACGACGATTCTGCGTCAGTCGGGTTTTAAGGGACTGACTTGTCTATTTCTTCTTTTTATTCGTTTTCAGAGTTTTTTGCACGCGGATTGGCGTCTTGGCTGTGTCCACCGGTAGGGTCAAGGCGGCCGCAAGTTCTTCTGCAGTTCGTGTGGCAAGGCGATCTATACGACCAAGCCGACGGCCTATACTCAGGATTTCCTGGTCTAGGGGCCGGTCTTTGGGAGCTGGAGAGGCTAACTTTAGACATCTGAAGATGAAAGAACGGCAAAGCGCCAAAATGCCAGAGGTGCGCTCTTCAAGGCGCTCCTTTTGCTGTAATAGGCGCTGATGAATGCCAGGCCTAGCTACTGAATCAGCTTTGACCGCTGCCAGGAAAAACTTTAATTGAGTCATCAGGGGGCTCGAGGAGGCAGAGACTGGATCTGGGCCGAGGCGCGTAGCATAGGTGACAGAGGCACAACGATTTGCATCCTCGATATCAAGCTGTTGATAACTAATCATCAAATCACGCCGCCTTTGATCCAACTGTACGAGCCTCGCTTCGAGGTAGTTTTCTGTAGCGGTCAGGCTGCGCTGGCGAACGGAAAGAGCAACAATGTCAGCGCTGGCCAGGTTGTCAAAGTCTTGTGACCGGGTTACTGTTTTCCCGAGCAGCCGCGTTTTCAGCAGGTTAAACCAAAGCCCCTGAGCCAAGAGATCGGATCTGAGGCAGTCATATTCCGTGATGCGATCCACGAAGATCCGTGCCCCGTGCATGAGGGCTTTTTCGCGAGGGAGCAAAAAAGCATCGCGACCGGCCAACTGACGTAGGCGATCAATCTGCTCTTCAAGCAGATCTTGCTCTTGCATAATGCTTATTTTACGCAGCGTAAAAGCTCGATCATGACCGACGCGCGAGCGGCTTTGCTGATCGAGCAGCTGGTCACACTCGTCGGCGAGTTTGTCAAATTGTTGATCCCAGCTCGTGAGGTTCACTGCTGCACCTCCGCCAGGATGCGCGTGGCCATGGCAGCGGCTTCCTTTTGGGCTCCACCGCTCACTGGCATGACTTCTGTCGCGTGAAACTGTTCAACGACGGCAAGCTCTTTACGGCCTTTTACTCGCCAGCTTGCGGGGTCTATGCCGCAACCGGTTATGGACTGGGACATAGCAAGTGGTGTCGGAGGCTCCATCGCCGGCCATCGCTCCGCACGTTCGGATCTTTCCTTTTGAAGCCAGGCGCGCATCTCCTGGGTCTTGAGCTCCTCTCGCTTGATCGACGTCGTGAGCTTAGCCACCCTTTGCGTGGAGGTGTCGATGCGCCTGAATAGAGACTGAAGCGCCTTCAGCGTGGTCAGTCCGTGATCGCGTCCCCTGGGTGTCTGGTTGGCGAGTTCGGTCACTTGGCGCGCTAAGACGACACTGCGTTCACGCAGATCGGTCGTGTTTTGCTCAGTCTGTAGGGTCATTTGTCGTAATTTGCTCAAGCGTAGCGTTAGACGGACGGAGCCAACGTTCCCGCGCAGGGCATCCTCGAGCCACTTATGTACTCGCTCCACTTTGGTGCGGAGAGATTTCAACTGAGCGCCCTTTTCTTTGAGATAAACCGCGCAGACCCGGGCCTCAGCAGGCGTACACGAACCTATGATAGGCAAGCCGATATCACGATGCGTGACGTCGCTATCAACTGCTGAGCGCGCCCAACCCACTAGTTCTCGGAGGTCGGCATGAAGATCATGCACTGCTTTTAGGCGTCGCTTATAATCACCTTCGCTCAGTGCACCGCCTCGCGCATGCTCGTGTAGTTCAGCCTCGAGACTGAAGACACGATGTTGATATGCCTCGACCAGCTGAATCAACTGATCTTCCGGCACATCGGCAGCGATGGCTTGATGTTTTTGTGACATTTAGCGGGTGAATTCTTTAGGCAGTGCGCGGCTGCGCGGGGTGAGGACAGGGTATACTAGTATGATTTTCTCATGCTAGGATGCAGCTGTCTAACCTGCGGATGACTTGATTATGAGTAACTCAACTGTGAAGCCACTTGTTGCTGCCGCTCGAGGCCTGACTCCAACGCGCCAACCGATTTGGTTCATGCGCCAGGCTGGTCGCTACCTACCGGAATATAGGGAGGTTAGATCCAAGGTCGCTTTTGTCGATTTATGTCGTAGTCCGGAGTTGGCTGCTGAGGTGACGCTGCAGCCCTTGCGTCGTTATGATCTTGATGCGGCAATTATTTTTTCCGATATTTTGATTCCCTGCACTGCCATGGGTCAAACTTTGACCTTTGATAAGGGCGAGGGTCCGGTTTTATCGCAGCCGGTGAGATCGGCTACCGATTTAGGCCGCCTGAAGCGGGCTGACGCAGTGAGGGATTTAGGCTATGTCGGTGAAGCCATTGCAAAAACAAAAGCTGGTTTGCGTTCCGACCAGACCATGATTGGGTTTGCCGGGGCTCCATTTACAGTGGCTAGCTACATGATCGAGGGTGGGGGTAGTAAGACCTTCACAGAGGTGAAACGCCTACTTTTTAGAGAGCCGGCAGTTTTTGCCGGACTACTTGACCTTATCGCCGATGTTACCTGCGACTATTTGGCTATGCAGGTTAAGAGTGGTGCTGATGCACTGATGCTTTTTGATACATGGGCTGGCCAGTTGACCGGCTTTGACTACCGTAATCTTGTATTCCCCGTGACGAATAAGGTGACGGCTTACGCTCGCACTCTCGGTGTGCCGGTGACCTACTTCCCAGGGCAGGGTACGGACCGTATGTTTAATCTGGCCGGTCTCGACGTTGATGTGATCTCAGTGGATTGGCGGACCACGTTGACCGCGGCGAGTAAAACGCTGCGGGATGTAGGTCTAGACGTCGCAGTTCAAGGCAACTTAGATCCTCAGATTTTGATCGCGCCAGAATCCACCGTGCGAGAGCGTGTTCGCAGAATTCTGCAGGAAGCTCGCGAACTGAAACTGAAGGGCCATATTTTTAATGTTGGGCATGGACTACTGCCGCACACACCGCCCGAGTCGCTGACCTGGGTCATCGATGAGGTACGGGCCTTTCGTTAAATCAAGTGCGGCCACTCCTCAAATGCGGGCACGACATAGATAGGTACGCTCGCCATCTAGCTCAATACGCGTGTTGTCGACTACGCATACGAGAGAGCTCATTAACTCACGTGGCATAGCAGATTTGTCGTCAATTGACGGATCTTTAGCTACGACCACACTACCAATGTGGCTTTGATCTATCACGGCCTGACGCAGCCGGCGGGACGCGGTATACGATGCAGCTGCACTAAGCTCGACCACTGACTCCTGAAGCACCCCGTTGACGTTAGTTCTGGTGATGCAAACGCTACGCTTTGATACCGCCAGCCAGTGGCAGAAAAGGGCGCCGTTCAACTGAACTATGTTGGTGCCATAAACGGCGTCGCCGCGAATAGCTTCGCCCAACTCCTGGGCAATTTTCCCCTCAAATACGGCCTCGTTTGGCAGTCGGGGCTGATCGAAATAGCAGCGCACGTCCTCCAGTTGAAAGGGTGGGCTTTTCTTACCTATATAATCACAGATCAGGTCAGAAACGATGACGCCCTCGTCCTTGATGTCGGGGCGCCGTTCGAGAGCAAAATTCAGCGCTCGGGACGTCATCTTTGCGTCGAGTGGCTGTACCGGGGCAGACTCGTCGCCGGCTAGGGAGACTCTTAGTAGACAATTTTGTATGGTGCCCATTTGGCGACATTCAACAACTCCCCGCACGGAATGCTGCTTGGCGGCGGGTACTTCGGTACCGGCCTCCATTTCGATCTTGAGCATGGTGAGGTAGGTCGCTTGAGACTCATCTTTGTTGAGAGCATAAAATTTGGTCGGCTCGCTGTGAGCTAGCTCTAGGCTGCGCGGGCGCTCTGGAGCGCTAATGGGAGCTGGCGATTTTCTATCCGTGGTGCGACAAGCTGACAGCGTGACTACACTAAGGGCGATCAAGATTGGCTCTTTGAGCATGAGGACACCATCCTTATGTGGAGCAAGATTAGCTTGTTCGCTATTGTACGCGAGGGCGCAGACCTTGTGCCAAAAATAAAATGCTTACGAGAGGTAGTTAGCGATGGCGGCGGTCAAGCATCGTGTACTCTGTGTGGTCATGGACGGTATTGGACTTAGAAACAGTCAGTTCGGTAACGCCGTGGCCTTGGCGCAGACGCCTACTCTCAGGCGTCTGTTAGCGATGCCACTGAGCACCACACTCAAGGCCCATGGTACTGCTGTTGGTTTACCTTCAGAGGATGACATCGGGAACAGCGAGGTGGGTCACAACGCTCTAGGCGCAGGACGCATCTTTGCTCAGGGGGCCAAACTCGTAAATATGGCAATGGCCGACGGCACAGTTTTTCGCGGTGAGACTTGGCGCCAAGCAGTCGCACAGGTAACATCTGGTGACCATACGCTTCATTTTTTGGGACTGCTGTCGGACGGCAACGTTCACTCTCATGAGCGACACCTCTTTGCCATGTTGCGGCAGGCCAAAGCCGATGGCATCCGACGGGTGCGCATCCACTGCTTGCTCGATGGACGGGACGTTGGCGCCACCACTGCTGAGATCTATATCGAACGATTGCGGCAAGTTATGGATGAGTTGCGTGATAGTCTGTTCGATGTGCAGGTTGCCTCCGGAGGGGGGCGTATGACCATAACGATGGACCGCTACAACGCCGACTGGGATATGGTTCGGCGCGGGTGGGAGACCCACGTCCACGGTAAAGGTCCGACCTTTGAGTCGATTGAGGAGGCCATCGCCACATTTAGGCTGGACTCAAAGCTAACAGATCAAAATCTGCCGGCATTCGTCGTTGCGAAAGATCAGCAACCTGTGGGCGTAATCAAGGATGGGGATGCTGTCATCTTTTTTAACTTCCGTGGTGATCGAGCTATTGAGATATCTCGGGCTTTCACAGAGTCGGATTTCCACTATTTTGATCGTGGACGGGTCCCCAAAGTTTTCTATGCAGGGATGATGGAGTACGATGGTGATCTGCATATACCTGAGCATTTTCTTGTTGCTCCGCCCGCTATTGACCACCCCTTGACCGAGTATCTACTGAAGTTTGGGGTGCGCCAGTTCGCATGCAGCGAGACGCAAAAATTTGGGCATGTCACGTATTTCTGGAATGGCAATCGCAGTGGACTATTTGACCCTTCACGAGAAGATTATGTTGAAATACCTTCGGATCCGGCAAGTGAGTTCGCTGCTAAGCCCGAGATGAAGGCGGTCGCCATTGCCGACGTTACTATCGCCAAGATGGCTGCTGGTAGCTTTGACTTCGGTCGCATCAACTTTGCCAATGGGGATATGGTTGGACATACGGGTGATCTTGCGGCAGCCATCAGCGCGGTGGAAACAGTGGATACCCAGCTCGCCCGTTTGATGGCAGCAGCCGACGCATCTGGCACTATCCTGGTTATCACCGCTGATCATGGCAATGCTGACGAGATGTTTGATGGTAAAGAGGCGGATTATCCCCAGTGGCAAGAGCCAGGTTGCAAGCGTCCAAAAGCTAAGACCTCTCACACCCTAGCTCCAGTGCCGTTGGTAATATATGGTCATGGCACGGACGCATGGCAATTGACTGAGTCTAGTCAGCGTACGTTGGCTAATGTGGCAAATACGGTGATAACTCTGTTGGGCCTACCAACTAATCCGGAATACTTACCAAGCCTCATAACCAAACGCGAGGTAGGCCATCAATGACCGAGGACATACAGCTTTCTGTCAAGGCTCAAGCACCTGATCTAGTGGCCGTGCAGCAAGCGATCAGTCAGTTTTGCCTCACAATTGCCAAACTTCGGGATCCCGAAGGTGGATGTCCCTGGGATTTACAGCAAAATCACGAGAGTTTACGACGCTACATGATTGAGGAGGCCTACGAGGCTGCTCAGGCCATGGGCGATGGCCAGAGCCCTGCACTTTGTGATGAGCTTGGCGATGTCTTACTTCAGGTGGTGTTGAACGCTCAGGTTGCTTTGGATTCTGGCAAATTTTCCTTAGTAGAAGTCATCCAGGCGATCGATGCCAAGATGCGTCGACGTCACCCCCATGTATTTGCACGTAAATCCTCGCATGAGGGCATGACAGCAAGCGGGGTCCGTCAAGCCTGGGAAGAGATCAAGCGAGACGAAAATAAGTTGATCGACAAGGGTGAGAGTCGTGGACTTTTCGCCGAGGCCTGGACGCATCAACCCGCTCTCTCTCAAGCCACTAAAATAGGGAAGCTCGCTGGCAAAATCAATTTTGACTGGGACTCACCGCGAGAGGTGCTGGGCCAAGTCCGTGCCGAGCTCGATGAGCTACAACAAGAGTTGCTGCAAGCAAAAGTTGATCGAGATAAGGTGGCCGAGGAGCTAGGCGATGTTTACTTTTCAATGGTGCAACTAGCGCGTCATCTTGATTTAGACCCCGAAGTCGTGACGCTTGATGCCAATCGCAAGTTTCTTCGGAGATTTGCCGTTTTGGAGGCGGAAGCGTCAAGGCAGGGGGTCGATGTTCGCCACGCCACACGCAACGAGCTTGAAGCCCTTTGGGTGGCTGCAAAAGCAACGGAAAAAGCCAAGCCTTGACTTGTTGCCCGGCTTGGCTACTCGCTTTGACTCAGGGCCAATCCGAAACCAAAGGGTGATCACGGGTAGGGCCCTGAGAGGACTATGGATTACTTTTTAGTTTTAGCTGCCGGTTTTTTTGCGGCAGTTGAGCTTGCTTTGGTCTTAGCCTTAGCAGCTGGAGCCTTTGCAGGTGCATCAGAGGATGCCTCTGCACGTCGTGCAGCCGCAGATTTCTTAGTCGCCTTGACGTTAGCTTGAGCCACTTGGCCTGCTTCAGCACTACGGAGCATTGCAGCTAAACGGCCGATTCTACGCGATGCGTTGTTGCCGTGTAGTACACCTTTGGTTGCGGCTTTGCTCAGAGCTGATTGTGCTTTAACAAAGAGCGGCCTTACTTCAGTCTTGTCGAAAGTACCCTGACCCGCACCAAGTACTGCCTGGCGGAACTTTTTGACGGCAGTTTTAACTGCGGAAAGATACTGGCTGTTGCGGACTTTTGCCCGGCCGTTGCGACGGATACGCTTAATAGCTGACTTATGATGTGCCACAGATTCCCTCTCGGCTACGCTAAGATAACTGCTCCAAAGGCCGGCTAATTCATCATGCCGGTCCCCATTTGCGAAGTGTCTGCTTCTAGCAAGACGCCCCCGCACTGTCAAGAGCAGTCCTCACATACTGAGGCGGATAGCAATTTCAGCGCCGTGCGCGATACCAAAGTTCTTCGTGGGTAGTGGCCCGAAGGTCGCCCGATCGGATTTGAGAGCCGAGATAGACGCTGTCTCCGAGACAGTTCCGGTGTGGTAGCTTATAAAGTTTCCTGCCACCAGTTCGACGCGTTTTTCCAGCTGCCAAATTCTCTCCCAGCCCAGCAAGCATTGTAAGCCACTTGAGCGATAACTCAGATCTGCCCCAGGTCTTAGGCCCGTCTCATTAAAGTTGGTAATGGCACCATGCACACTCCAATTGTTGTGCACGCGCCAAGCAGCCATCGGTCCAGCTCCAAGCCTATAGAATTCTTGATTTTTCGCTTTAGCCCCGCTGGCTATTGTACGGATTCCTAAGTCCATACGGCGGCCTATAGGGCGCGACAGATCCAGCATGACCATGGTACCGCCAGTCAGTTTAAAGCCAGTGGATGACTGATCGTTCACCGAAAATCCGAGGTGAGTCGCCGTCACCCATGGCTCTGACTTGGAGGTCATACCAAGTGAGTCTGCTAAGGTTGGGGTGGCCGCTAGTGACATCCAGATCGCGAGTAGTAGGGTAAAACGGGGAAGCGCAGTAAAGTTATGCATCCTGAGACCTCCTTGTCGTACAGGCACGCTTAAACACTCATCGGCTCCTCGGCTCCGGACTTAACACTGCAAAACCTGCCTGTCTAAGTCGGTACAATTTGCTAGGCTGTGAACAGCGGTGTGGACTGAATCGGATGATGAGGAACCTTCCCTATGACTCCCTGGGAAAACGACCCAGCATTTGCTCAAGTCGAAGAGCTAGCGCGAAAAATTGAGAAGGCCGTAGCGGCAACTAACGAAGCCTTGATGAAGTTGGCTAAGATTGAGCCCCAAAGGGTCGTAGAGACTTACGCTCAAGTTCAGGCGCAGATGCTCGGCTTCGACAGCCATGCAACTAAAAATTTTCTCCAAGCTCTCGAGGACAAAAGAGTGAACACTCATGCCATGGGGAATATGTTTGTGGCATGCGTCATGACCGCAGCTGTAGCCCTAAGTGAGTTTAAAAATCAGCCACTTGCCGCCAATGCTGGGTATCTGAGGCGGCGCATGGAACGGCTGCGCCATTTGAGTACAAATGGGGTGACCCTAGCTGCCTTCTCTTGGGCAAGTTTTCACGCCGTGCTAGGTCAGGGAGCAGCGCATCAGATCAAATCGTGGCGTCAGCACAGGTCTTTTAAGACGGGCTAGCAATCGATTGTCGTCGATTTGTCGTAAAAAAAGACACCTGCCATCGGCAGGTGTCTAATAAGATTAGAATCGAATGATTACTTTTTCTTCGCTTTAGCGGCTGGGCTGCTTGCCTTGCTAGCAGCTTCGAGCTTTGCGCGAAGGCGCAGTTTCTTGCGGCGCCAAGCCTTACGGCGACGTGCTAGTGGACTGCGGCGACTGTCTCCACGACCCATGACTATCCCTCCTTAACCAGCAACTGCTGGAGTAACGCGGCGCAGAAATGCGTCTAGGCCGATCTTGTCAATCGTCCGAATCGCAGCTGTACTGACGCGCAGCGTCACAAACTTCTTTTGCTCGTCCGACCAGAAGCGCTTTTTTTGCAGGTTAGGCAAAAAGCGGTGGTTGGTCTTGCGATTGGAGTGGGACACCCTGTGACCCACTTGAATTCCTTTGCCACTCAGGCACTTCCTCGACATGGCTCAGTCCTCCCGGCCGCCAAAATCATCATCATCTTTGCCGTCCCGGCCTTCTAGACCTTCGCCGTCAAAGTCGCGTCCACCACGATCAAAGTCGCGTCCACCACGATCACCGAAACGACCTCCTGGGCCACCTGGGCCACGGCCGCCATCGCGGAATCCGCCACCCGCATTAGCGGCAGCCATCTCACCAGAGAAGCCGCGCTCAGGACGGTGTGAGACCGAGCTTGGTAGCAGCGCCAAGTAGCGTGCCCGCTTGATAGCGGTCGTAATAGCGCGCTGTTGGCTTGCGGTCGCACCAGAGATGCGACGTGGGATGATCTTGCCGCGATCTGTTATGAAGCGCTTGAGCGTATCAGGCTTCTTGAAATCGATCGGAGTAGTCGGATCGAGTGTGCGCTTTCTACGCAACATAAAGCGGCGACGTTTTTTCTTACCTGTCTTCGGAGCCATGCAGCCTCCAGCAACTAATGGAACTCTGTTTGTTAGGGTTTCTGGGCCGTCCGAATAAAGGTCTGCACCACACGCTGATAAACCCTGCGAGAGTCGGGAAACCTACAACAGAAGTGACAAAGGAGCAAGAGCGAATGTCCCTAGCTTTATAAACTTAGGCGAGTAAACTGCTTGAGGCCGACTGATGGCACACACCTGAACCGCTAAGATTCTCGATTAATCAAGGATTGCGGGCAATTATGTTTCAGATAGAGGTGGCGGTCCCAAGCCCCCTGGCACAAACGTTTACCTATAAAGCACCGATACACGTTGTTGCTGGTTGCCGTGTCTTAGTCCCATTCGGGGTTCGGAAGGTCGTAGGGGTAGTCTTATCATCATGTCCTTATGAAGCCGATCAATCTCGTGACTTTGCTCTCAAGGAAGTGGCTGAAATTGTTGACTCTGAGCCAGTCTACAGCGAGATCGTGATCGATATCGCCAAATGGATGTCGCAGTACTACATGCATCCAATTGGTGAGGTTTTGCGCGGCATGCTGCCCGCAGCAAATAAAAAGACCAAGCGTGAAAGATTGCGACTCACTGATCTCGGTGTTCAAGAGCGAGCAGACCTAACGTCTCAGTCAGGTCAAATTTTGCTGAGCTTATTTGGCGCAAAAAAATCAGAGGTGGCCGCGATCACTGCCAAGTCGCGCCTTAAAAGGCTGCTTACCGAGCCCCACATCGATACTAAGATGGCAAAAATCTCGGTTTTGAAACGTCGTGGTTTGATAACGCTCGACACCGGCACGTCGATATCCGCACGTAAAACAGACACTGTCCACCAGGACAACGAACCCACAGATGCGAATTGCGAGCAAGCAATCATCCCAGAGTTGACGCCTTTGCAGCAAAAAGCTGTCGCGACAATGAGGGATGCGTTACACGAGCCTAGCAAGGCTCAGCCGTTTTTGCTGCACGGTATCACCGGCGCAGGTAAGACCGAAGTTTATTTACATCTGATTCATGAAATCCTCAGCGATACTTCAGTCCCGCGCCAGGTTCTTGTGCTTGTACCTGAAATTTCATTGACTCCCCAGATGACTCGTATTTTTACGAGGCGTTTTCCGGGGCGCGTTGCCGTCGTGCACTCAGCCATGGCTGACGGAGAGCGTTGGGCTCAGCTAAATCGCGTGAGAAATGGTACCGCAAGCATTCTTATTGGGCCAAGATCTGCCGTATTTGGTCCCTTCAAAAATCTTGATCTCATTATCGTCGATGAAGAGCACGATGCCAGCTACAAGCAGAGTAGCGGACTTGCATACAATGGACGTGATGTTGCTGTGCTCCGTGCTCGTATGGAAAAGGCGGTTGTTGTGTTGGGTAGCGCGACACCTTCGCTTGAGAGCTATCAAAATGCATTGAGTGGGCGGTACACCTTAATCGAGATGCTAGAGCGTGCAACTGGTCGACCTTTACCCACAGTTAGTGTGGTCATCCCCGAGCAGACGGGCCAACGCCGAGGTGGCATATTGGTCAGTAGTGGTGACAGTCGCCAGTCCACGTCGCCCATAACCGCCCATGATGCTGAAATTCCGATGCATCCTGCAGTGGTAAAAGCCTTGCAGGAGAATTTAGCGGCGGGTCGGCAAGCTATCGTCCTGGTCAATCGCCGCGGGTACGCCTACTACCTGTACTCAGTTTACGAGAAAAAGCCCGTAGTTTGTCCCCACTGTAGCATCAGCATGACGCTGCATGCCCGAAGCACTGTGCTTCGCTGTCACTACTGTGATTCCAGCCAGGCGGTTGCTGCTCTGATGGCAGAGCATCCTGAGCAAAAATACGTCGCTATAGGATACGGTAGCCAAAAGGCGGAGGACGCCTTGAAAAAGTACGTGCCCGAAGCGCGCGTAGTTCGCCTGGATTCAGATGCAGTAGTGGATCGAGATTTGCTACCCCAGACACTGGAAAGATTCCGTGCAGGCGAGATCGATATTCTAGTCGGCACGCAAATTTTAGCCAAAGGCCACGATTTTCCAAATGTAACGCTGATCGTGGTGCTCGAAGTTGATCAACTACTTGGTCTTCCGGATTTTCGAGCGGGTGAACGTGCGTTTCAGTTATTAGTGCAGAGCGCAGGGAGAGCTGGCCGTGCCGCACTCTCTGGGCATGTCATCATGCAGACGATGCGTCCTAGCCACGCAGTTCTCGCTGCAGCAATCAACCAGGACTATGCGGCCTTTGTTAAACATGAGTTGGATTTTCGTAAAAACCACGCGTACCCACCCTTTGTGCGGATGATTGCGGTAGAGGTGAATTCAGCTAATCTCCTTCGTCTTAACAAGCTGGCCTTTGAGATAGAATCCTGGTTGGAGCAAGGCGCTGCTCGGAGGCCAGAGCTATTCGCTCAGGTGCGGATGTTGGGCCCAGCTGTTCCCCCTATAGAGACGATTAGAGGCAGGCATCGACGGCAGTTGATCTTCAGCAGCCCCCAAGTGAGTCCACTGAGGACCATGGTGGGTTGGTTCCTCCGAGACTTCCAAAAATTAGGCGGGGATCTCAGGATGCGTATTGATGTTGACCCCCAAAGCCTGATTTGATGCCGCTTCCTCGTCAGGACTTTACCTTAATTTCCTTTTCGTTCTAAACTAGTTACCTATGCATGAGGGGGCGCTGCTCTGGCACCTCCGTGATCAACCATAGCCAACAAGAGGATTGCCGAATGTCCAACATAGTCACTTCAGGCGGTAGCTCCACGGATCCTAACTCTATGGCTGGGTTGCCAGATGCCATGGCCGATCAGTTCACTGAAGTTAAGTTGCTCGAGCGACGCTGCATCTTCATTTCCGAGGCCATTACGGCAAAGACTGCCAAACGCTATATTTCAGATTTTCTCGCATTAGAGCATGACAAGCCAGGAGAGCCCATCACTCTTTACCTAAACAGCCCTGGTGGCGAGGTAAATAGCGGATTCGCCATTTTTGATACCATTCGATTTATCAGCTCTCCCGTCACCATTATAAACACCGGACTCTGTGCAAGTATCGCCACTGTGATCAATGTTGCTGCCAAGAAAGAGCGACGTTTCTCAATGCCGAATGCCAAATTCCTGATTCACCAACCATTGATTCCCGGTCAGGTGTACGGTCAGGCATCAGATCTTGAAATCACTGCTCGTGAGATTCTGAAGACTCGCGAGAAGATCAACAAGCTCCTTTCTAAGGAGACCGGCACCTCGCTTGATAAAGTTGAGAAGGATACCATTCGCGATTACTGGATGAATGCTCAAGAGGCGGTAGAGTACGGGTTGGTCAGCAAGATTATCGAGACCACCAAGGATTTACCGCGTTAATTTGGGTTGTCGCGCAAGCAAAAAGGATGACATCAAGCGTAGCAGGTGCATGTCACTGGCTACGCTTGCGTCTTTTCGCTAAAAGTAAGTCGTCGACCGGGATTACCTCCAGTTTAACTTGGCTCTCGTTGTGCGGGCGGTGATTCCGGTCGATTGACACTCTCTATTGCCACCGAGCGAAAGTCGATGTACCGCTAGATATAAGAATCATTTAGCATGACTAAGGTCTGTGCTTGAAGGGTAGTCTCATGCGAGGTTGGTCCCTCGAACTAGGGAAGTACTGGCTGTTATCCATCTTGGCGGGCGCTCAATTACCAGCGTATGGCTCCACGACCAGCATCGCCACGCGCTCATTGGAGAACCAAGAAGCAGCTCGACTCATGGAAGATGCGGTCGTCTATGCCTATCCATTGGTCCTCATGGAGTTGACCAAGGAGCTGATGACTTCTGTGGCTCACCCAACAAAAGGACGAGCACCGATCAACGAGTTTGCCCATGTCCGCCAATTGCCCGACAACGCAATGAGCGATATCGTCAGCCCAAATGTGGACACCTTGTATTCATTGGCATGGCTGGATTTGCGCCAGGAACCCATCATCTTGAGCGTCCCTGACACCAATAATCGTTACTATCTGATGCCCATAATGGACGCTTGGACCAATGTTTTCGCCACTATTGGTAAACGCACGACAGGGACAAAGACAGGAGCGTACGCGATCGTGGGGCCCGGCTGGGCTGGAGATCTGCCTTTGGACACTGAGGCGATTCAGGCACCAACCAACACGGTCTGGATCGTTGGGCGGACCCAATGTGACGGCGCTGCTGACACACCTGCCGTAAATGAGATCCAAGATGGGTTTGGGCTAACCAAATTGAGCGCCTGGCTTGCTGGGGGTAGGCCGGGACGTGGCAATTGGCCATCATCCATGGTCTCTCTGCCTGATGTGCCACCTGTTGAGGCCTTGGCAAGGATGGATGCTCCCGCTTTTCTCGAGCGTTTAGCGAAAGCGATACGAGCCAATCCACCTGCAGCCTCGGACGCTACGATCGTGCGGCGACTTGAGCCTCTTGGAATCGTTGTGGGGCACGACTTTGATCCTACCGCCCTAGACGCGGACAAATGGGCAGCTATCGAAAAGGGGCGGCAGCAAGGTCTGGCATCCATTGACCGAGCTGCTCTGTCTGCCAGTGGTAGTGAAAACAACGGATGGGTAATTAGTTATCTTCTAGGTTCCTACGGTTCGCGCTATTTGGAGCGTGCCGTGGCGGCAAGAATGGGCCTGGGCGCCAGTGTTGCAGCTGATACGTTTTATCCATACACAGAGGTGGATAGTCATGGGGTTCCTCTGACCGGGGAGCGGGCCTATGTCATTCATTTTACGCCTGGCCAAACTCCGCCAGTTTATGCTTTTTGGTCTTTAACTCTCTATGACAGCTCCCATTTCTTCGCTCCCAATCGACTGTCAAGGTATGCCCTGGGCGGGCGGGACGCTCTGGCCTACAATGCGGATGGTTCCCTCGATATCTATATCGCGAGCGAGGTGCCTCCAGGGACGCCTGAGTCCAACTGGTTGCCGGCACCAAAAGCGAATTTCAATCTAATTTTGAGAGCTTATTGGCCATCCGAGGCAATACTTGAAGGGCGATGGTTGCCACCGGTAGTACGCCCTTTGCTTTAGCAGCCGTTGCTTCATCAAGAAATTTAGCCTATAGCATCCGACCGCGACTGTGACTCTGGCGGTGACTTTTGGTTAGCGATCTGAAGGTCTAAATTAGTTCTTTAATGCGGTGCATGACATGAGCTCAAAACTAAAGTCGTTTGATGATCTCCTAAGATTAAAACCGATCGTCGGCATGATTCACCTTGGTGCTTTACCGGGTTCTCCGCGGGCTCATTCAGTATTTGATCAGATAGTTGGGCGTGCGATCGAGGATGCTGAAACCTTGGCTACTGGCGGATGTCATGCACTTATGATGGAGAATTTTGGGGATGTCCCCTTTCTCCCCGGACGAGTGTCAGCTACTGTCGTGGCGGCGATGACCAAAGTTGCCGTCGAGGTTAAAAGAAAAGTTGCCCTGCCACTCGGTATCAATGTCCTGCGCAATGATGGATTGAGTGCCCTAGGGATAGCTTTAGCAACCGGTTCCGACTTTATCCGTGTGAACGTGCTCACGGGTGCTAGAGTCACTGATCAAGGAGTCATCGGGGGTATAGCAGACGTACTCCTTCGCGAGCAGGCAGCCACGGGCGCACAACGAATTAAAATTCTAGCAGATGTCGATGTGAAGCACTCGGCTCCGCTTGCAGAGAGATCACTCACAGACGAAGTGAAGGATACGCTACTGCGAGGCCTTGCTGACGCCGTTATCGTTTCCGGGAGTGGAACTGGTGCGGCGGTAGACGTCAATAAACTCAAATTGGTCCGTCAAGCGGCCCAAAAAGCGCCGGTGCTGATTGGGAGCGGAGTCTCGGTCGATACCATTGAGGGCTTAATGCCTTATGCTTCCGGGTTCATTGTCGGTACCTCTTTGAAGCACGACGGGCGCCCGGAGAACAAGGTTGAACTCAAGCGTGTTCAAGACCTGATCGCCAAGCATAAGTCACTGCTGGAAAGGTTTCCGTCCATTTAACGAAGTCAAACGTGGTGGTAGCCCGTACCCTTTTGAATATTTAGAGCGCGGTAAATTTGCTCCCACAGGAGTAACCAAGCCATGTCGCTGGTCATCGTCACCTGAGATAAACTCCATGTGAATTTAGCGAGCCGTCGCTGTTCTGGCGTGAGTCCATGGGGCGCACCGATTAGAAACGTGACGGACTTAATCGCAGGATCATCGAAAAGCTGTTGCAGGCGATTAGAGAGCCCCTGCGATGTCCACTGCTGGCCACCTTCGTCCAAAGCAATCACAGGATGACAGGTAGCCGGTTTTTCTAGCGCTGCCTCAACCTGAGCGTCATCTTTCAGCTCAACGTTTTCGATGTGTATAGGTCTTGCAAGTGGGCCCGAACGCTTAATGAACATGTCACCAAGCTGCTTGATCTCCGGATAGGCGATACGTCCGAGTTTAATGACTCGAACCTTCAAACTAAGTCCTCGCGGTCATCACCTGAAGGTTCATCCATTGGGGTTTTGGGCAAAGCTGGCACAACCATACTGGGTAGTTGGACAAATTTGGCCTTCGGGAACAGGCTCTCCAGCGCGTAAAAATCCCTGAGGCCTTCAAGAAATACGTGGATCAGTACCGAACCAAAATCGATTAAAATCCAGTTGCCTGTTTGTTTACCTTCCACTGCTACAGGACGAATACCAAGTTTTTTGCAACGCTCTTCGATGCCGTCGGCGATAGCACGCGTCTGGCGATCGTTGTCACCTGAGCATACGAGCTGGTATTCACACAGATCCGATAAACCCTTCAAGTCTTGGAGCACTAAGCGCTGAGCTTTTTTGTCTAATGCGGCATCTGCGGCTTGCCGTGCAATTTCAAGAGAGTTCATTTGTTAACCTCGGTAAGGCGATAGAGTTGATTTTTTTCAATATAAGTTTGTACTGCGTCGGGGAGCCAGTGCGCTGTGACCTGCTCACTAGCCTGCAGTTGCTGACGAATAACGGAGCTGGTTGCCGCGCAAACAGGATGGGGCAAAAGGTAAATGTGGGTGCCGTCTGCGGTCGTAGCTAAGTCGCGGCTACTATTCCATATTAATCCTAAGTTCAAGGACGCGCCGACCGTAGCCGCAACGTCGGCCAAGGGTTGTTGATGGTCGGAGCTTTGATGCTCTCGTGGAATCACGATAACATCAGCCATACTGACTATAGATTGAGGCTCATGCCAACGTGGCAGCGCTTCGAATTGATCCTGACCTATTAACAGTGCTAGTCGCTTGTCGTCGTTATTTGTCGCCAATAACCGGATTGTATGGATCGTATAGCTTGGCGTAGGTAATTCCTCCTCAATGGAGGAGACTTTGACTCTCCGCGGAGCGATCATTGCAAAAGCGAGTTTTGCCATCGCGACCCTAGTGGCAAATGGAGCTATGACTGTCTTGGATCCCTGACCTGCGATCGCCGGTGCATAGGCTGGCACGACGACTATTTGAGCCTCGGGAAATCGTCCCAGGGCAACCTCAATCATCTGCACATGCCCATTGTGCGGCGGGTCGAACGATCCACCGTACACAATCAGTTCTGGCGATTTGTTAGTGCAAGTTGCTTGGGGACACATAGGATTCTGCCGGTTCCGCAGTTAGGGCGCGTTGCAACTTGATCTCGCTCACTAACCGATAAAGGCGATCTTTAAGTTCGGTTAGTCCTTGTCCAGTGACGGCTGAAATGGCCAGAGCCTCGTGTCCCAGAGCCACTATCTCGTCTCGCGCCCGCCGCAAAGCTTCCGCATCAATTAGTTCACATTTAGTAAGAATAACTAAGCTGTGTTTAGTGGCCAAATCCGGTCCGAAGTTACTCAATTCATCTTGGAGAATCGCTAGCGCTTCAGCTGGCAATCTTGCTTCATCAGAGACGTCAATCATGTAGGCGATGACGCTGGTGCGCTCCAGGTGTTTTAGAAACTGAAGGCCGAGTCCACGACCCTCACTCGCACCCTCGATGAGTCCCGGTACGTCAGCCATAACAAAGGCGCGCTGCTGATAGTCGTCACTCGTGAGTTCTACAACACCAAGATTCGGAACCAGGGTGGTAAATGGATAATCAGCAATCTTAGGGCGCGCAGCACTTACGCGACTGAGTAGGGTTGATTTGCCAGCATTTGGGAATCCAGCCAAACCCACATCAGCTAAGAGTTTGAGTTCAAGTTTCAGGTCGCGTTCTTCACCGGGTCCACCTGGACGGAACTCCTCAGGGGCTTGGTGGGTTGACTTCACCCAATGTACGTTACCGAGTCCGTGACGGCCACCGTTAGCCACGCGAAGCTCCTCGCCTTCATCGAGAAGCTCACCAATTTTTTCACCAGTAGCATCATCAAAAACCACAGTTCCCACTGGAACTGGAATCACAAGGTCCTCGCCGCATTTACCGCGACAGCGATTACTACCACCCTTACCACCGTCCTGCGCGCTGTAAATGGCCCTGAAGCGCAGTGAGCTCAGCGTGTTGAGGCGTCTTGTGCCCACCATAACAACATCACCGCCGGTGCCACCGTCACCACCATCAGGGCCCAGCTTGGGTTTTCCTTTGGAGCGCAGAAAGCTCACGATACCATCACCGCCGCGGCCGGCTTTTACCCGAATTTCAATGCTATCGATAAACTTCATAATGTTTGTCGCTTGCGGGATTACTAGGTTAAGGGTCTGGCCAGTGGGAAGTCAGCGGTAAAAACGGCGGGAATTTCTGTCTGCTTATAAAAAGGCCCAGCCATCATGTTCATAAGAAACTCAGGCTAGGCCTATCGTAGCTGTCTCAAAGACCCCAGCCCATTAGGCGTGGGGATGCACACTTACGCGCTTACGGTTACCGGCGATGGTCTCGTACTTAACGGTGCCATCAACCAGTGCGAAGAGCGTGAAGTCACGGCCGACACCTACGTTAACGCCGTGCTTGAAAGTAGCGCCTACTTGGCGCACTAACACGCTACCTGCGGTAACACTTTGGCCACCGTAAACCTTGATGCCCCGATACTGGGGATTGGAATCACGACCGTTCTTTGTACTGCCACCGGCTTTCTTATGTGCCATGGTCTCGCCCTCTTAATTCGTCCCGCTTAAGCGTGAATAGCTTTGATCTCGAGCACGGTGATCGGCTGCCGATGACCATGCGTACGCTTGTAATTCTTACGGCGCTTGTATTTGAACACAGTAACCTTTTCGCCCTTGCCTTGGCTCTTGATGGTTGCTTCTACCGAAGCGCCAGCCACTGTGGGAGAGCCGACTTTAACAGTCTCACCACCGACCATCAGGACTTGGTCAAATTTATAGTTGTCGCCAGGGTTACCAGGGACCCGGTCGATGGTCAGAGTCTGACCTTGCTCTACTTTAAACTGCCGGGAGCCGGCGACGATCACCGCGTACATAAGGAAACTTCCTCCGAAACTGGATACCCCTCGCGAAGGGTCACATATTTGACTAATCAAGCCGGTTCTGTCAACTGGAATCCCATGACAGTACCGCATTCGAGTACCCAAGCATGGACACCCGCGCAATAGCCGCGGTATAGCAGATAGAAAGTAAGGTTACCTTAACAAAATCTGGGAGCACGGGGTCGATGTCAATTTCATACGGCGTCACGCGGGGTTTCGGCCATCAAGGCAACTGTCATTGCCGACGCGGATTAGGACATTTGGCAGCAGCGGGCGCCTTTGGAGGTGAAGAGGCAAGGCCCCACTATCCGCCTAGCCTGGAGCTCGAACCGATTGCGACAAAGATTTGGGCCACCCTTGATCTCGAGGGGCAACAAGGTATGTTTCGGGTGGTCCATACCGTACTTGGCCGGGTCGACGGCGTTAAGAGCCTGGTGCTTGACGGGGTGGATTTCTTGGATATCGAGGTCCGAGATCTAGCGAACAATCCTCTAAGGTGGACGTACGATCGGTCGAAGATCAGCGTCACCTGGAGCGATGCATTCGTTGTTGGCGAACACCGGATGGTCGAGGTTAAGTACCGGATAGATAAGCCGGCGAGTGGCCTGTTTTTCATGAAGCCGTCCCCCGAGGACCCTCTCAAGCCATACTTTGCGGCTACTGATCATGAGACCGAACTGGCGCGTTATTGGTTGGCCTGTGTGGACCTGCCTAACGTACGGACATCTCTGGAATTCACCATTACAGCGGCGGCGCAGTTCACGATCTTAGCGAACGGCAAGCTCGTAAGCGAAGAAATAGGTGAGCATGGCCAAAAAACGGCGATATGGCGGCTTGAAGAGCGTTGCCCAAGCTACCTAATCTGTTTTGTCGTTGGCGATCTTCTGCGCTTCCAAGATAGAGATTTTCAAGGGATTCCGGTAGCTTATTTTGCGTGCAAAGACTTCACTGCGCGGGATCTTGAACGCACATTTGGCCGCACCGTTGAGATGCTGACATGGATCGCAGGCAAGCTGGGCGTGCCTTTTCCGTTCCCTAAGTATTACCAATTTGCACTACCCGAGTTTGGCGGGGCCATGGAAAACATCTCGCTGGTGAGTTGGAGCGATCAGTTCATGCTGACTGAACGCACAGCCGCCGAGGGTGCTTGGTTAGTTGACCAGGTCAACATCCACGAAATGGCTCACGCCTACTTTGGCGATCTAGTGGTGTGTCGCGATTTTGCCCATGCTTGGCTGAAGGAGTCTTGGGCCACCTACATGGAAACATGCTGGCTTGAGGATAAACGTGGTAGTGACGAGCAATTATACGACCTCTACTGCAGCGCCAGATCTTACTTCACAGAAGCCGACGACCACTACACTAGACCGATTGTGACCCGTCATTTCACCTCGTCATGGCAAATGTATGATCGCCACCTCTATCCTGGGGGGGCCTGTCGGCTGCATACGCTGCGTTGGGAGGTAGGCGACCAAATATTTTGGCGTGCCGTGACGGATTACCTCGAGACCCACCGCGAGCAAGTTGTCGAAACCAGTGACTGGCAGCGCATCCTGGAAAAGCACTCCGGTCGATCATTACAGCAATTATTCGACCAGTGGATTTACCGACCCGGATATCCAGACATCAAAGTCAGCTTCAATTACGACGCTGACAAGAAGTTAGGAACTTTTGACATCACGCAAAAGCAGGTCGAGGCACAAAAGGATACGGCACCGTTTACCCTAACGACGGAGTTAGGCTGGGTTACGAAAGGCGAACTTCACCTGCGTGAAGTGAAAATCACCGCAGCAAGGCATAGTTTTGATGTCCCTATGGCGGAGGAGCCCGAACAGGTCCGCTTTGATCCCAGGGCGAGGATTCTCCATAAGTTGGAATTCGACCCAGGCGAAAAACTACTAAAGAAGCAACTGGTGGCGGCGCATGATGTTGTAGGTCGCATTCATGCGAGTGTGCAGCTGTGTGCATCGGGAAAAAGATCTCACATAGCCGACGTAATCAACGCATACAGTGCCGAGCACTTCTGGGGGGTGCGCAAAGAGATGCTGCGGGCACTTGCGGATACCAATTCGGAAACAGCACTGATGGCGATCATCGATATCATCGGCAGTGAGCGTGACGCTTTAGTGTTGCCAGACGTCTTTGAGGCGGCTTCTTGTTACCGTGATGAGCGTATTCGGGAGGCCGTGATATCGCGTCTGGGTCGCGCTGATTTGGGGCCACAGTCCACTGCTGCGGCTTACGGTACTCTTGCGTCTCAACGTGAGGATGCACCGATGAAAACTCTCGAGATCGCTGCGACGAAAGTTGAACGCACAAACGGTCAAGAACAGGCGGCCGCATTGCGCAGTCTAGGTGCAACCAGATCTTCCGAAAACCTCGAGTTTTTGCTGGAGCACAGCATGAAGGGAAAAGCGCCCTACCGAGCCCGTGCAGGAGCTGTTCAGGGTCTTGGTAAGTTAGCCCCTCACGTCGAAAAGGCTAAGCGCTCGCGCATCGTAGAGCGTCTCAATGAGCTACTGCGTGACAGTGAACTTAATATTCGTCTTGAAGCAGCGAAATCCTTGGGTCTAGCTCGTGCCCAGGAAAGTATTGCCTACCTCGAAGCGCTGCGTGCGACTTTGCCTCTTCAGCAAAAAGTAGCAGTAGATAGAATTCTGGCCGATATTAAAAAGGCGGAAGAGTCTGCTTTAACTCAGACGCAGCGACAAGTGGAGGAACTTCAGGTTAAACTGAGAAAGTTATCTGAGCGAATTCAGTTCCTCGAGGACAAGAGGTAAACGTTGTGGGAATCGTAGCATCTGGCGATGGTTCACTTTATTACGAGGTGCATGGGTCCGGACAGCCGGTTGTGTTGCTGCGTGGCCTCGGACGCACAGTAAAGCACTGGCTCGGATACGAACAACAGTTGGCCAAACATGCTCGCGTGATCACTATTGAGTTGCGCGGGATGGGATTGTCAAATCAACGCTACAGATGGCGGGATGACCTCTTTGCGAATGCTGATGATGTCATTAAGGTTTTAGATCATCTACAAATCGATAAAGCGCATGTGGCAGGGATTTCGCTTGGTGGGATGGTTGCGTTAGCAGCTGGCCTAAAATTTCCCGAGAGAGTCCAGTCCCTGATTGTGATGAACACGAGCATCGCGGGCCAGCGGACCTTGCGCCTTTCGCCTAAGGGTGTTCTGGTTCTTTCGCAAATAGTGCGTTATCGCGATGAGAGGTTTCATGCGGCACTCGTCGATGTCTTGGTGTCTCCTTCCTCAGATCCTGCACATAAATCCGAACTTTCGAAAGCTTATGCAGAAATTGCCGAGATGCATGGATTTGGCGCGGTTACCGTCATAAAGCAGTTGCTTGGGGCGGGGCGATTCTTGGTGAAGAGGCGCCTGAAAAAACTCTCGATCCCAACTCTGGTGGTTTATGGATCCGACGATCAGTTTGTACCCAACATAAACAGCCAAAAATTAGCTAAGTTGCTGCCGATGGCTGAAGTGATTGAGATTGAGGGGGCCGGACACGAAATTCCGGCGGATAAACCCGATGAATTGACCGCAGTCATCAGTGACTGGGTAGGCAAAAACAGCTTGGTCTAAGTCTTTTTTGCCGTATTTAAGGATCTCTCTATTCTATAAGTCCCCAATTTTATTACTATCAGGTCATGGCACAGTTCGTGCTCTGTATCAGCCACCTACCATAGTTTTTTCCTACCACAGTGACGTGTTCTCACCCGTTCTCTCTCCTCTAACCCGGAGTGATCTATCGTGGCCAACGACATCGGCAATCCCTCACTTGCTTTATCAGTCCTTTCAACCTCAGCAGCGGACATCGCGCGTGCCGCTCCGAAAACACCACAAGGAACACCAGCACCAAGGAGAGAGGACAACGGTGGTCGCAGTTTTGCAGAAGAGCTCGCCCGTTCCCCAGTACGTGACACTGGCCGCGATCAACGAGAGGTGAAAAATCCACGCGTATCGAAGGAATCGGGTGAAAAAGAAAAAACTTTAGGTGCAGACCAGCCGAAGAAAATGACGCAGACGGTCAAGAAGGCGGCTGAGGCGACAAAGGACGCGATAGCTGCCGCTCCAGGGGTGGCTTTTATTTCAGGACGCCTAGATGCAATGGATCCAGCTCAGATTCCGACTATAGTGGCGGACACACCGTTTTTAAATCAGGCATTGGTTCAAGACGATATCGGCCAGTTCATGGCTCAACCGACCTCGATACTCAATCTCGTGAGAAATTTAGGCTTGCCCGTTACCCTGATCACTGAGGTACAGAAATTAGGTATCGAACCTGACCAGATGATGGCACCTGCCGATTTTCTTAAAGCGATAGGTGTTGATCCTCAGCAAGTCGCTGCCGAGCTGAATCAATTGAAAGGAAACCTGCTCACAGAGGGCATGCTCCCATATTTGAACCGAGCTCAGGCCTTGACTCCTAAGATGCCAAAAACAACTGATAATGCTCCCATCAAAGCTGTAGCTTCCAAGCTTCCTTTAGAGGCGATGAATTTAGATAACTTGAATCTTACGACGCAATTTTCAAACGAATGGGCACCGACATCAATAGTGGGTCAATTTAATGACTTTAACAAAGATCGCCCCGTTATCGATGAAATGAGTTTTCAAGCCGCCGCGCTTATGAACGCTGCGAATCTTATAGCTGGTCAGCAAGCGCAGACTGCACTGCCAATTCCGATTACGGATCTAAAGGAGCAGGGCACAGGATCAACTCCGATGATTAAAATCGAGGGACCTAAACTAGAAACCGCGGTCATCGCAAATCTTGTTCGTCAGCTTAATGGCCAGGATTTGGCTGAGGACCCTGGCGTGGCTCTTGCTGAAATGCAAATGGCGGCACAGTCGGGTGCTGCGCAGTTAGGAACCCCAAGTCTCAGTGCGGATCGCTTTGCACAAATTAGCGCGGAACCTCGGGATGGGATTGTGCTAGATCAACCATTGGAATTGCCGCGTGATTGGCGTCCAGAAGCCATCGTGAGTGATGCTCCTGCAGCACTGAAGCGAGCCACTTTTGACGCATTTGCCACGATGGGTGATCAGCTGAAGGGTATGGATACGGTCCGCTTCGATGTTGCCAAAATGGCAACGCAGGCGGCCGATAAATCAGCCATTGAAAATGCAATTTTATATGGCATCAAATCCCCGCAGAGTCTCGCGGGTCAGTCGATTGGCAATCTAGGTGCGACACTGTCTCAGTTATCTTTCGCTGACAAACCAAACGGTCCCGATGTGGCCAAAGATCTCTTAGTAACAATCACAGGAAACAAAGATCATTCTATTCCCGCATCGACGATCAAAGATCCCCTGCAGTCAACGATCGGTAATGTCGCTCTACAGAATCGTGGTGATTCTTCAAGTCGTCAGGAAAATGGTTCAAGCAACAATCAATCTCAGAATCAGGCGGGGCAAGAGAATTCGATCGGTGATGTGCAGCCAGCACGTAATCAGTCCCAGCCCTTGCGTACGCAACAGGGCTCATCGGCTTTTACACAACGTACCGAACAAGCTGAAGCTGGTCTGAGTCCCCAGCAGCGAACGCAAATCATGCAGAAAGTCCTCAATCACGCGACCATGATGGTCAAGGAGGGAGGCGGTACCGTGAGGCTTGATTTGGGCTCGTCGGAGCTCGGGTCCCTGCAGATGGCTATAAATATGAATAGAGATCAGGTCGATATGCGCGTGATTACCAGTTCTGACCGTGTCCGCGAAGTAATGATGGCTGAGTTGAATCAGCTTAAAAACGCTTTATCTGTACAAAATGTGCGTTTAGGTAATGTTGAGGTGGGTGTCAGCGGTCGACAATCTGGAGGGTTCGCTGCGTTTGATAGCAATGCGAATCAGGGACGTGGCAGGAGCACTGGTGATCGCGATCGCGGTTCCGATGATCGTGGCATCAAGGGGATTAAAGGGCTGACGCGTCGCCAATTTTCCGGACCGATCCGCATGGACACCGCTGGAGTGGGTGGTTTATTCAATGCCAATGGCGGAAAAATAGCAGTAAGAGCTTGATTAAGTCTGAGTGATCCTTGGGTCACGGGGGGTATGCCAGTTATGAATGGGGCTCTAGAAGCGAGAATTAAACCGTTTGAATCACCGGCGGCACGGGATTTTAGCGACGCCACAGTCAAAGACCCCAACGAGTCGATTGCCGATGGGAGCAGTAAGGACAAAGTAAGCTTCCGTGACTTACTCCTCAACTCGAATGATGAGACAGCTCGCGAACGAGCTGCCCAAAAAAATGGTGATAATCTTCGCGCAGCAAAGAGTGATGAAGAGTTCGCTAAAATGATGCGGGACAAGTCAAATCCACAGAATTTACGTAAGCCGCAAAATGAGCTGGATAAAGACGCCTTTTTGAAACTTTTTGTGACGCAAATGCGCAATCAGGATCCGCTGAACCCAGACGATAGCTCCGAAATGGCCGCTCAATTAGCTCAATTCCACGGCCTCGAGCAGATGATGAATGTAAATAAAAATCTTGAAAAAATGCAGTCCGACGAGGCGGTTGGTCGGGCTGTTAATTTGATCAACTTCGTTGGCAAAGAAGTTAAGTTGAACAATGGTAAATTGCAGATTGAAAATGGGCGGATGGTAACGGATGCGAATTTGAGCCTTGAGCAGGATTCGATCACAACATCTCTTGAGATTCGTGATTCTGCTGGTGCAGTTATAGTTCAAAAGGATTTGGGGCCGATGCAAGCCGGGGACAATAAGCTTGAGTGGGAGGGGCTATCTAAGGATGGTAAGAAACTAAGCAATGGTGCCTATACATTCAACATAGTAGCAGCTGATCGTAATAACCAACCTATTCCGACAAAAATTACAAGTACCCTCCAGGTCACAGGTGTAGACCTCCATGATGTTGGAGGAGCATTTCATACGCCGATCGGTAAAGTGGGTGTGCGTGATGTGGCGTCAGTTGGTACGTCGCAGTCTCACAATGAGCAGGCGCGCAGGTCGGTGGCTAAAAAAGCCGAAACTATCGATGTTGGTAAAAGCAATGAGACCACAAAAGCACCACAACCAATCAGTGATGCTAAGCCTCTAATGGAACTCCCCATGAATCTTGGTGGTAAGGGCAGTCCGGTAGAGAAAAAACCAGCTGATAAGTCTGACGATAAAGTCGCCGAAAAGAACATTACTAAGACGCCGCTGAAAAAAGAGGCATAGAGAACCATGTCAAAGCAATCACCAGTGCTAATTATTTCTGCGGCATTGATATTTAGTTCGTGCACCGCATCACCTGATACCGAGGTTGTGGCCGATCCCGTGTCCGAGCAGCAGGTCGTAGAAAAGATAGTTTTACAGGACGTTAACACCATTCTGGCCACGAAAAATATGGTAGATGCTGAGTGTCCGCCTTCGGATACGGTTTGTCCTATGAATTTTGCACCAGTAATGTGCGCCGCACTTGCGGGCGAAGGAAAGAAGACTGAGGCCAGTGATCGCTTGGTTGTTTGGGCAACGAATAATTGCGCTGGACGACTGAAGCTACATAGAGAGTCTTGCGCGCGGAAGTTTCCACCATCAAAACTCAAAAAATTGCAGTGTTTCCCGGATGCAACCGGTGGGCATTGTCCGATTGCCGCAGGTGAATGCAAGCCGGGAGGTAAGCCAGCAAGTTGTATAGCGGCCACATATGCGGGCCACGGACTAAGTGATGACCTAAAACTAACTGCAGACGCCGCAAATGAGTGCTTAGCCAGATTAGAGTTGCAGATGGTAGCGTGCCGCGAGAATCTTGATCCAACCCAATTAGGGGATATCAGTTGCCGGTATGGGAAAGCGGTCAAATGATTGCTAAATTTCGTCGGCTTTTTTTAACCGTATTGGCCCTTTTTGTTTGTTCTGATGCGTTTGCACTAACGCTTCAAGGCACAGTGCATTTAGTTGGTTCAGCTCTACGCTCGAGAACGTTGCTCGAAACCACAGATCCTCAGCAGGCAACCACGGTGATCTGCCAGTCAGACCTTGAACAAAAAATCCGACATCTAACAGATCTTCAGATTCAGATTGATGGTGAATGGAAGGTGACCACTACGGGACAGGCCGATTGTTTACAGGTCAATACTTTCAGAGTACTGAAGGCTTCAAGTGGGCGTCCCATCATAACGGGTGTACTAACAAGTCGCAGGGGGCAGTTCATCATTACCGACGACGACGGTGCCGAAGTAGTGTTGGCTGAACTACCAAGCGGGGCTAGAGACCTTCTTGGACGGAAGGTGATTTTTGATGTCAAGTCGATAGCCAGCTCTAGCAATGCAGAAGCATTGAAAGTGGTTGTGTCGTTTCGGCCAATGCCCTGAGTAGAGTCTATTTGGGGCTAATCTGCTGATCACGGTAGATTTTAGCTAAGACGCAGGCGACAATAGGAGGCTGATCCAGTAGGAGGCCTGTTTTATGAGTCGACCGGCTAGTCCCATAGCAGTTTATCGATTGGTATTCTCACTCGTAATTTACGCGGGTTTTGGGGCCTGCAAGAAGGATTCCGCCAAGACTGAGGTCGCCCAGGACGTGAATAGTTGTGACTTCGCTACTGCGGGTCAGGGCTGTGTCGTGAAGGCTACAAATGACACTGTAACCATTGATCTATCTAGGGGCGCTATTGGTCAGGAATTTGTGATTGCTCCTTTTATTCTGGGAGATCCAAATACTGTTTCCGGATCGCTAAAATCACGGTCCTTTAACTTTAAGATGAGCGTATCATCCGGTGCTGCACTTAGGTTGCTACCGGATATGGGGCGGGACCCTGATATCGACGTTAGTGATGATTCCCGCATGGGTGTTGTGCGCGATCACGATAAGCGCACGTTAGCCAATCATTTTGACCCCAATAAAGGGTTAAACCAGGAGCCTTGGTTTTGGGCGCTTGCTGAACGACTTGATAAAGAAGCCTCATCCAAGTCTGGATTTGTTGGCGGTGAGAGCGATAGTGAGCTTACGTCGTTTTACGTAAACATGGCAAAACACCGTTCCTCGGGATTCGCACCTGATTTCAATCTCAGTGATGGCAATTGTCCAGTTAACACGATTGCAGTCCCCAAATCTGATGGTATAACGACTGAATCCGTTCCCCTTGTCGGAAACTACAGCGATCCAGATGGTAAGTTCTGTATCGCTTACATTTCAAATCCTGTCACTATCCCCGATAAGAAGGCCATTGAGTCAGCAGCTTCAAAAATTGTCCGCGTATTTTCATCCGCGATTTATGCCGACAACTTCCCGACTAAGGGTAATTACAAATTTCGTCCGATATTTGCGTTTGTGGACGTGAGTGATGAAGATGTGTGGGATCAAAACACTGCATTAAATTTGGCAGGAGTTTTTGTCTCCTACACATCATTAGCGGCGGGTAATCCGATCATTTATGTGGCGGCAGATTTTACCAAGGTGACTTCATTTGGTGAGAGCGCTCAGACTGAGGTGCTCAAGGGGCAGTTCTACTCGGTTATGGCGCATGAGCTTCAGCACGCGATTCTGCACTATTATCGCATGAACGCAGCGGGTACGGCTGTTGTAAACGGAGAATCTGTCTCGATTGACGAGGGGCTAGCCCATTATATGGAGGATCTCTTTGGCTACGGTGCCGACGGGTTTAAATTTTGGGCGCTACCATTTCTCCAAGGGTACACCGATGGTGTAACGCCTTTTTTGGTTGGCAGTAACGACTATGGTGATGGCGTCAGTGCCCCTTTAGCGCGAAGTGCTGCTCACACATTACTTTACTATCTCGCTAGCCAAAAAGGTGGAGTCAGTTTTGATAAAAACGGCGAGCCGAGCGGTGGTGACGGACTTAAGTTTGTTAAGGATGTCGTGAAGAGCAGCACACTAACGGGACCAGCAAATTTAGCGCAGCAGTTCGGCGGTGATTGGGCTATCACGGTCGGCAATTTTTTGGGTTCCCTTGCCCTAGATAATGTCAGCGTAGGTGGCACGGTGGCAAGCAAGTTTACGGTGCAAGCCCCGGTGGAAGCTGTGACTAATCTAGGCGGGAAGACCGGTCAGACATACGGTATGCGCTTTAATAATTACGCCGAATTGACGACACATCAGTCCGGAGATTACGGTAGTCTTAAAAATGATCCGGCAGTCCCGAATCCTATGAGCTACTACATGACCGCCCCACTCCATGTCTCAGTCACAAATCCAGCTGATAAAATTATATTTCAATGTGATTGCGGTGGTGACAGAAAAAATATCGCGGCTTCTGTCGTACGCATTAAGTGAAGGAGATTACCCATGAGGTTTTCGAACTTGCTACCTTTACTTATCACCGTCATTTGTTCACCGGCCGCAATGGCGGATCAGATGCAAGGATTAGTGAGGGTTACGGGTAATCCCCCATTTAAGCAAGTGACTATTACCAAGCCGCGTGAGTTTTCTGGCGTCCCTCTTTGTCCGGGCGATAAGGCGAAGCGCATCATGAATCTTGAGAGTTTGGTTGTGAAGATTTATGGCGGAGAAAAGACGGTAGGCGCAACCAAGTGCTTCGAAATGGGATCGTTTACCGTCCTGAAGACGCCAGCGGGTAATACTGCCGTGGTCGGACAATTGCAGCAAAAGGAGGGCGTTTTTTTTCTCTTAGCTGACGATGGTCGTACTCTGCCGCTGTCTGACGTCCCAGACGGACTTCGGAGCATGATCGGTAAGAAAGTTGTTTTGGATATCAGGCCGCAAAATACTTTAACCGGCGCGAGATACGAAGCAGTTTATTATTTAGAGTTTCCTTAGAAAGTCATTTTTGTCAGCCCTTAATAAATATTTCTTGGAGGTATGGTGATGTTTTGGTCCTCAATGCGTCGTGTAGTCATTGGTTTTGTCATTGCAGCATTTTCGTCTACCGGTCTGGCCGAGGTTCGTACATTGATAGAGTTAAATGGGGATAAACCATCTGCAGGTCTTGCCAGCGCTTGGAAGAAGACCAAGGACGGGGAGTATCAGTTTACTCTTGATACATCTAAGGAAATTGGCAAGGGCAACAAACTTTCCGCGGCAGCCGTCAAAGATTCCCTGGAGACTAAGCTGGGGGCCTCCTTGGGCTTAAAAGTCAAAGAGGAGTCCGCAACATCTGTTTCGGTCACGTACACGGGCGATGAGACAGCTTTTCTGGCAGCTGTAGCAAAGACGAAAATTCGGGCGGCTCAGAACGCACAATTAGCCTTAGAGAGCTCCACCTCCGAGGGGGGTATCCGTGCTAATCCAGGCAATCGTCATCCTAAGGAGGGTGAGGTCAAAGCGACTGTGATCAGCATTCAATCCGGCGTGATAGTGGCCCGGGTTAACGAGTCGAACGTGGCTGAGGTTAAATCAGGGTCGAAGGTCAAAATTAAGGCCGAAGGCGCTACTTTTAAGCCCACTAAGCCAGTGTTTTTTGCTCCGGAGAAGCTTGAGGGAGATGTGTGGGTGCCAAAAGCTGGGAGCGTAAGCGCCCAGTAACTGTCGGTATCTAGTTTAATATGACCTCAAATGCTGCTTCGTGCAGCATTTCTGTTTTTAAAGACGTTGGTTTAAATTCGATTTTTAAATTGAGCTGATCGACCACTTGTCTCATCAACTCAGCCTCTTCGGTCTGTAGATAGGCAAGTAAATCGTCACGAAGTTTAACGGTAAGTGATTTTTGTCCAGTCATCACGGCGCATCGGCGGATTTCACGAATAAGGTCAAAAGTTTCCGTGGATACACTGCGTACATGCCCACGTCCCTGGCAGTGTCCGCATGGAGTCATCAAACGCTACGCCGCTCACATAAATTGACCCATCCATGCTCACGTAAACTGACCCAGGTAGCTTGTGGTTGGGCGTGTCGGCGAGCAGGTCGCTTACTTGGGTGGCTGGA